>JANMAX010000030.1:0-10198 GCA_031360075.1 bacterium
GTCGGCGTCCTTCGAGATCAGCTTGGCGAGGGCCACTTCATCCTGCTTAAGTAGCCGCTCCATGGCCTTGCCGTCCGCCCCTGTCAGATCGAGCGTGCCGGTCTTGAGCGGCCGGAAGTACAGCAGGTTGTTGCGGCGCGACTTGTCGATCAGCGCGCTGATCCAACGCTGGCGCTCGGCCTCGACTCTTGCCCGACGCTCGGGGGAGATCACCGGCAGGGGCGGCACTTGCGGAGAACTGGGGGTCGGCATCCCGGGAGCATGCAGGGGGAGGATTGAGCGAGCAAGCACTCGTCGCAAGTTATTGCGTCCAGCGCCGTACTACATCTATCCCACCCAGTCGTGGAGAGGCCGGCTCAGTCGGCTGCTGGCACCCGTTGCGCCTCATGCTGCATTGGACGACCCCATGCCAGAGACGATGTTCTCGGAAATCGTCCGACCGGACTTGGAGTTCATTGACTTTCAGATTGGCGGGCGACTCGAAATCTGCAGGGGCTGATGCCCCCGTTCACTCCCGCCACAGCCCACGCCCTCCTCACCTTCCCGCCCCCGCCTTCACCCTCGACTCGCCCCCCGCTCGCCCACCTCCCAGCCCCTCTCCCCAGGACCACTCCCGCATGCGCAGTTGCACCCCGAGCCTCCTCGCCCTGCTCGCCCTCCTCCCCGCCGCCGCCCACTCCCAGGCCCGCGACCCGGATTTCCCGATCAGCGACAACGAGGCGTTCGCGTTCGCGCTGCACGCCGTGCAGGGGCGCGTGGTGCGCTTGCTCGCAGACGGCGTGACCGAGGCCGGGCACCACGTGGTGCGCCTGGGCACCAAGGCGCTGGCCCCCGGGATCCACCTCATGCGCATGCAGGCGCCGGGTGTGGACCTGCGGCGGCGGGTGGCAGTATTGCGGTAGGGCGATGGCTCTCGCCTGGCACAGCGGCGAGGGCGGGAGTCGGTACTCCCCCCGCCCTCGTCATGCTGTTCCCGCTCCCTCGCTAGCGACCAGAGCCGATCGCCACCAGGTCGTCGTCGTGCTCGTGTCCGTGCGCGCGGTCATTTGCGTTCGCGAAGTTCACCAGGTCGTTGAAGTGGACCATCAGCTCCCCCGCCGAGAACGCGACGTGGCCGTAGCGATCGACGCGGCGTTGAATGAGGAGCGGACTGGTGATCACCTGAGCGAGCCGATCCTCATGAGTCGCCGGCACCACGGGGTCACGTGACGTGTGCAACGTCATGAGCGGGATCCGCAGCGATGGGGAAGGTTCCCCGAACTGGTCGAGGAACAGGGCCGCCTCGGGAGCCCGGGTGTAGCGCCGGACTCTCGCGTTGATGTCGGCGACCAACGCGGGCGGCAGTGCGGCAGAGCTGTAGGTCCAGGTCGCGTTCTCGAAGAAGCTCGTGGAGCCCGTGCGCGCGAACAGGTCGCTCCCACCCTGCATCGAGAATCCGATGACGTTGACCAATGAGGCCACGAGTTCGTTGCCGTTGTTGCCCGGGAGTTTCTCACGCGCCAGCAACTGGATGATGCCCAAGCCCTGAGGGTTCGCCGTGACCGCCCGCACGACGGGTCCGACGATCTGCACGTTGGGGTCGGTGATGGGTGTGGAGTGTTCGATGTCGCCGGGCAGAACGCCGGGATAGACCGCGTCGAACAACACGCGGATGTCACTGACATACTGGATCTCGGCCGTGCTACCGCCGACGATCCCGCACACCAGGAAGCTGCCGTCGTAGGGCCGGGCGTGCTGCTGTGTGAGCAACAGGCCAATGAGCCCGCCCAACGACTGCCCGAACAAGTATGTCCGGCGCGGATGCCCCACGCGTTCCTCGAAGATCTCGCGCAACGCGTCGGACTCGCGCACGCCCTCGGGCACTGCGAAGCCGTTGCTCGAGAAGCTCGACGCCGCCACGGCGTAGCCGCGTGCCAGCAGCGAGTCGCGGATCGCCCCGTTCTTCGGCAGCGCGACGGGCTCGGCCGGATTCGTGTAACCGTGCAGGTAGACGATCAGGGATCTGTTCCACGCTGCGGGCTTGTCGAGCACCCACAGCGCCCCCGAGCGCGATTGCCCCTCGACGTGCATCGCGGCACCGTCTGCATCGCCGCGGTGGAACGCGTCCGCGGAACGATCGGCCGCCGTGATGGCAGCGGTGGGTGCGAGCAACTCGCGGCGGCTACAGCCCGAGCTGCCCAGCAACACGAGTGCGAGGACGAGCGTTGCCTGCAGCGACAGGCGCGGCAACATGAGGGGGAATTGCCCAGTGACATGGCGAGCGGCACGCATGGAGACCTCCAGACAACATAGGGTCGTCGTGCTCGGGTCGAGCAAAGTGCGGATACGGCACGGCGAACGGGATTCCGTCTCGAACCGGATCGAGGCGTGGCCGGGATCTGCGGTCGAACCGCCCCCGTGTAAGCCGGACCGGCGCAGGCGTGAAGCCCCGGTCGCGTGCGGACGACGTGGTTCGGAACGTTCGGCGACTCTCTCCGATGGCACGGAGGGGACCGGGGGATCCAGACAAGAGTCGCGAGGCAGGCTCACAGCTGAAGTGCACGCTAGGCCGCAGAGGAGCGCCGAACAAGTCGAAACTCTGGCTGGATCGAAATACCTGCCTGACGCTGGACAGGTGTTTAGCCGGGTGGCGCATGTCGATGCAGACCGATGGGTCCCTTTGCTCGACCCGCGACCGCGACCCAGCCATGGATCTCGATTCCGGCTCAGCTTGCAACGTGATGATGGTGGGTAGGTGGGTCCACTACGCTGGCCCGAGGCGCCCACTCCGGCCAGGGACTCGTCCACCCACGACAACTCATGGCCGGGTGCGTTCATCGGGGCCAGCTACTCATCGGCTCGCGCGCCCAGAGGGGGATGTCGGCAGAGATGCCGAGCCCCCAGACTAGCTCGTGGGCATCCTGAGCGACTCGGCAGGCCGGGGCTTCAAGCTTGGTGACGACCAGCAAGAGGTCCGCTGCTCGCGACGAGCGGACGGGCTCGTCACCCCCGCCGCGGCCCCATTCTCGGCAGCTTGTTCGGGCTCTGCTCGGCCGGTAAGTCCAGGAGCGACTGCCGGAAGTCAACCACCGCCACCGGGCGGCCGACCACGTTCCGGTAGTTGCGTCCGGTGTAGAGCGCCACGAACGCCAGCGCGGTCGCGATGTACAGGAGGTCGCCCGCGACCAGCACTTCGAAGCCCATCCACCAGCGGCCGGTGGCTTCGAGCCAGAGCAGCAGGGCGTTCGCAAGCACCAGCGTCGGCAGGCCGTACAGCGCCATGCGCAGCGGCACGGTGGTGCTCGTGAGGATCCCCGCGATCGCGAACCGCGCCATGCCGTAGGCGTTGAAGTGGCTTGCTCCCCCCAGCCGCGGGTTGCGGTCGTACTTGATGCCGATGCGGCGGAAGCCGTAGTGCGCGACTTCGGCGCGGATGAACGGGAACGTCGAGAGCCCCACCACCACGGCGTCGCGAACTTCGGCGCTGATCAACCCGAACTCGGCCACGTCCACCAGGATGTCGCTGTCGGCGATGCTCTTGTTCACGCGGTAGAACACCTTGCGCGCCAGTGACACGTGCGGCGGCTCGTGGCGGCGTTCGCGGATGCCGTACACGACTTCGTGGCCCTGCTCCCACTCGTCGAGGAACCGGGTCAGCAGCGCCGGCGGGTCCTCCCCGTCGCCGTCGATGAACACGATGGCATCGCCAGACGCCTGCTTCATGCCGGCGACCATCGAGGCCTGATAGCCGAAATTCCGCGACAGGGCCAGCAACTGCACGCGCGGATCACGCGCACGAAGTGCGGCGATGCGTGCGCGCGTGTCGTCGGTCGAGGCATTGTCGCTGAAGATGACCTCGAAGTCATAGCGATCGGCAAGCGGCGTCATCGCGGCGAGCAGTTGCTCGTAGAAGCGGTCGATGGTGGCGCTCTCGTTGAATACTGGCGTCACGATCGAGACGCGCCTGCGCGCATTCGGCGCCGCGGGGTTCAGCGGCTGCGGACGCGCGGTAGAAGGCACCGGCGGCGTCGGCGACGTCGGCACAGCCGGTTCAAGCGGCCCGGTCGTCATCCGTCCTGCCGTGACCAGTCGTACGGGATGTCGTTCACATGCGGGTCCAGGCGGTGGATTTCGGTCGGGTCGTGCGGCGTCGTGGCGCAGTTGGCCACGACCGCGGGCGTGAGCCCCAGGCCCTTGAAGCCGTTCCATACGCGTGCGGGCACACGCACCAGCACGTAGTTCTGCTCGCCCACGAAGAGTTCCTGAAGATGCCCGCGCGTCGGCGAACCTTCGCGGTCGTCGTACAGCACCAGCTTGATGCTGCCGTGCGGCACGGCGTAGTTCAGCACCATGCGATCGTGGATGTGCCAGCCCTTCACGACCCCGGGGAACACGGTCGAGAAGTAGATCTCGCCGAATGCTTCAAAGTGCGGGTCGGTGGCGCGCAGCATGTGCATGACGCTGCCGCGCTCGTCAGCCATCCGACGCAGCGGCTGCACGAACACGCCGTCGATGGGCTTGCGAATGGCCTGCGCGGCCGGCTTTGGCGACACGGTCAACGCGTCCCCAGGAACGCCTTGTACCAATCGACCGTCTCGCCCAACGCCGTCGCCAGCGTCCACGACGACTTCCAGCCGAGCACCTGCTTCGCACGACTGGAGTCCAGATACTGGTCGCGGATCTCGGCCACCGCCGTGTTGCGCACGTCGGGCGTCAGCGCCGAGTTCATGGCCTTGGTCACCGCCGCCACGATCTCCAGCACGCTGAGCGGCTGCTCGGCCGAGAAGTTGAACGCCTCGCCCTTCACCTCGGGCCGGTGCACGTTCTCAGCCAGCGCCTCGTATGCAGCCACGACTTCCTTCACGTAGATGTAGTCGCGCGTCAGCTTGCCGTCGCTGCGGATGATGGGGCGCTCGTTGGCGAGCAACCAGCGGATGGTGCCAGGCACGATACGGTCCCAGTTCAGGTCGCCGCCGCCGTAGATGTTGCCGCATCGCGCGATGGTCGCGGGCAGGCCGTACGTCACCACGTACGAACGCGTGATGAAGTCCGTGCAGAGTTTCGACGTGTCGTAGGGGTACTTGGCGTCCAGCCGCGTGTTCTCGGTATAGGGCAGCTCAGCCGCGTCGCCATACGCCTTGTCGGACGAGGCCACGACGATGCGCTTGACCTGCGTGCCCAGCCGGCGACACGCCTCGAGCACGGTGTAGGTGCCACGCACGTTGGACTCGTAGGTCTCGAACGGATCGCGCCACGCCGCACCGACCTGCGTCTGTGCCGCGAGGTGGAACAGCGTGTCGCACGAGTAGTGGTTCAGCGCTCGCGTCACGGTGGCCAGGTCCTCGACCACGCCGTTCACGATGGTGCACTTGTTCACGTCGCCCGAGCGGATCAGTTCGCTCTGCGGGTCCCAGTCGCGCGCCAGTGCCACCACGTCGCAGCCCCTGGCCAGCAAGTCGCGCGTCAGCCACGCACCCACAAGCCCGGTGGCGCCCGTCACCAGTACGCGCCGCCCCTTCCAGTCGCTGGCGATACTCATGCGTCCCTCCGCCACGGCGCCTTGCCGCTCTGCCACATCGTGGTGAGCGTGCGCACGTCGCGCAGCGTGTCCATGCACTGCCAGAAGCCGTCGTGCTTCCACACCATGAGCTGTCCTTCGCTGGCGAGCGGCTCCAGCACGTCGCGTTCGAGTACAGTCTCGTCCCCCGCGATGCGTTCGACGATCGAGCGCTCGAACACCATGAACCCGCCGTTGATCCAGCCCTGCTTCAGCTGCGGTTTCTCGTCGAAGCGCTCGACGCGATCACCCACCACGTTCATCTCACCGAAGCGCGCGGGCGGATGCACACCGGTCACCGTGGCGAGCTTGCCGTGGCGCTTGTGGAACTCGATCAGACCGCGCACGTCGACGTCGCTCACACCGTCACCGTACGTGAGCATGAACGGCTCGTCCTTCAGGTAGCGTGCCAGGCGCTTCACGCGGCCGCCGGTTTGCGTCTCGGCGCCGGTCTCGACCAGTTGCACCCGCCAGTCGTGCGACGGCTCGCCGTCGCGCTTGACGTCGCCCGTGCCGAAGTCGATGCCCAGGTCGCCGCCCAGCGAGCGCCAGTCCATGAAGTGCTTCTTGATCATGTGCCCCAGGTAGCCCAGTGCGACCACGAACTCCCGATGCCCTTGGGCCGCGTAGCTCTCCATGATGTGCTGGAGGATCGGCCGGTCGCCGATCTCGACCATGGGCTTGGGGCGGAGCGTGGTCTCTTCCGACAACCGGGTGCCGAGGCCGCCGGCCAAGATGACGGTCTGCATGGGACTCCGAGAGGGTGGCGGAGCGCTGCGAAGACTCGGGTTACGGGACGTGGAAACGGGGGCGACCGTACATCGCCGGTTGCCCCCGGGGCAACACTACGGACGCTTGCCCCGGGGTCACGCTTGTGGACTTGTCCGCGGGACTTGCCCTGCAGCCGACGATGGACGATAACGCAGCATGCCCAATCCCCCAGCCCCGACGGTATCGGCTGCCCGCCCGCCCGAGCCCAGCGCTTCTGGCGGTGTGCGCACGGCTGTGCGCGTGAGCACGCTCGCCGGCGTGGCGCTGGCCGTGTTCGCGCTCGCCTTGGCGCTGTACATGGCCGGGCTGGCCCCCGGCCTGCTGTGGGGAGACAGCGCCGAGATGCAGATCCTGGCCGCCATCGGCGGTGTGGCGCACCCGACCGGCTATCCCCTGTTCACACTGGTCGGCCGGGTGTTCACGGCGTTCGGGGACGGCGATCCGGCGTGGCGCGCCAACTTGTTGTCCGCCACGTTCGCCGCCGCCACGCTGGCGTTACTGGTGGCGTTCCTGATACGGCGCGGTGTGCGGCCGGCCGCGGCGTTCGCAGGGGCGGCGGCGTGGGGACTGTCGTTCACGTTCTGGTCCACGGCACAACGCGCCGAGGTCTATTCGCTCGCGGCGTTCATCGCACTGGGTGCGCTGTGGTGCACGCTGTCCGCACTTCAGCACGGCCACCGGCGCGTGCGGCTCGCGGCCGGGTTCCTGCTGGGGCTCACGCTCACCGGACACATGGCGTTCGCGCCGTGCGTGGCGGTCGCGGGGCTGACACTCGCGTGGCGGGTGCCGCGCACCGGCTGGAGCTGGCTCGGTGACGAAATCGCGCTGCTCGCCGTGTTCGCCGCCGGGCTCTCGCCTTACGCTTATCTGCTGTGGGCGGACCAGACCGGCCACGGACTCGATTACCTGAAGCTGGTCGAGATCGCGAGGTGGCCCACCGGCCCGGTGCCCGCCGAGTTCCGCAGCCCGTTCGCACGCTTCATGTGGCTGCTGCTCGGACGCAACGACTACCCGGCCGTGCCGCTGCATCCCGACCTGCGCTCGATTGCGAGGAACCTCTCGGACACGACGTTCCTGCTGACGCTGTTCGAGTTCGGGCCCGTGGCATTCGCCGCCGCCGTCACCGGCGTGCGCGCGTGCTTCAGAGCACAGCGCGGTGAGACCTGGTTCCTGTGCGCGCTCATGGCTGCGTCCATCGTGTTCTCGGTGGTGACGTCGGGCTACAAGATCCTGTCGGTGTTCCTGATCCCGTGCTACCTGGTGGTGACCGTGTTCGTGGCGCACGGCATGCAAGCGTGGGCGGCAACACTGGCCCGGCGCCTGACGCCGCTGCTCGTGACCGCCGCACTCGTTCTGCTGCCGTTTGCAGGCGCCGTCGTGGCGCATGCGGCGCGGCTCGTGACCTACGATCACCCCATCGGTCCGTTCAAGTCACGCGTCATGGAGGAGGATGATCGTACCGAACGCGCCCTGCTCCCCAGCATGTCGGGCGTTGACGAACCGCGGCGCTTCGTCGAATCGGCGGCCCAGCTGCTGCCCGATAGCGCGCTGGTCATCTGCGAGTGGCGCGAGTTCATGGCGCTGCTGTACCTGCAGCGCGTCCAGCACCGCCGCAACGATCTCACCGTGCACCCTTCGGGTTACCCGATCCTGCTCGGGAAGATTGCACTGTGGCAGGCGAGTTACGACCTGGCCCGGCGCCCAGTCGTGGTGGTGAGCCCACTGGCACTCATGGCGCGGCACGTGGTGAACGCGGACACGCTCCGGCTGGCCACCGGCCAGCCGGTGGTGGTGACACGCGTGGCGCTCGTGCAGCTGAGGCCGTAGTCCGATCGATTCACGGACATCCCGCCTGCTCGGCTCACGGTTCATGTCTGGCTCGGGCGATCGCCCCGCCCCACCGAACACGGGAACGGCGCCGCTCCCCCCCCGGGAGACGGCGCCGTCGCGTGTGCTGGGCCCGTGCGTGTGTCAGTCGAGCTTGACCGTCCGCAGCGTGGCCGCGTTGCCGCCACTCTGGAGCCGGTAGAAGTACACGCCTGCCGCCACCAGGCGCCCGCCGTCATCGCGGCCATCCCAGGGGATCGCGTAGGGTCCGGCGAGCTGCGTCGTGCCATCGATCAGGCGCCGCACGCTGCGACCCTGAGCGTCGAACACCGTGAGCCGCACGCTCGCCGCGGTGTAGAGCTCGTACGAAATGAGCGTGTTCGAACGGAACGGCGTCGGCCGGCCCGGCGACAGCAACAGCGCACGTGGCAGCCGCGGCGTGCCCGGGTTCACCGCGAGCAGACTGGTCGCGTGCTCGCCGAACACCCGGAAGCTGAATGCCGCCGAATACGCCACGCCGTCGGTGGCGGCCGGGTCGTTCACGTACCAACGGCCATGCAACGTCTGGCCGATCAAGCCGGGATCGGTGGGGATCGCGAGCGTGGCCGAGCCGAAGCCCCCGCCCGCACCACTGCCCTGCAGCGTCACGGCGACGCGCGCGAACGAACCCGCGCCGGGGATCACCGGTAGTGCCGGCGGCTCGTTGGCATCGATCACCAGCACGGCCTCGGCACCGCCCAGCGCCCCATGCAGCCCGAGCGTGAACGCCGGATTGCCCGACAACGGCGGCTCGACGGCCTCCGGCACAGGTACCGCGCCACCGCTGCCCGCCACACCGGAACCGGTTACCACGGGCACCAGCTCGGCCTCGGAGTAGAGCGACGGGCGATCGAACGGGAACACGCCATCGCGCACGCGGCGGTCGGTGAGTGCTCCGCGCAGGAACGCCACCAGCGCGGCCTGCTGCACGGGGTTCAAGCCGAGCGGCCGGATGACCGGCGGCTTGTTGGGTGCGGTGAAGTCGCCGCCACGATTGTAGAACGCCACGACCTCCTCGAGCGTCGCGAACTTACCCACATGGAAGTAGGAAGTGCGCAGCCCGACGTTGCGCAACGACGGTGTCTTCATGGCCCCCAGGTCGGCCGGGTTGGCGGTGACCGCGAAGCGCCCGGCGTCATCACCGGTGGGACGCACGCCGATGTAGTGGAAGCTGTTGTCGGAGAACAGCGAGCCCGCGTGGCAGCCACCGCAACCCGAAGCCCCGAAGATGCCCTGCCCCTGCTGCTGCTGCGGCGTGAGCACGGCCGAGCCCGCAATCACCGAATCGATGCGCGCCTGGTTCGAGACCAGCGTGCGCTCGTAGGTGGCGATCGCCATGGCGATGCGCGCCGGGGTCACAGCGGCGCTGCCGAACGCCTCTAAGAACAACTGCGGGTAGCTGCGGCTGGCGATCCACGTCTTCAAGTCGGCCGGGATGAACGCGGCGAGCGCCAGCGGTGTGACGCCCGCGATGCGCGTGGCGGCGTCGGTCCAGTCCCGACCCAGGTGGCCCATCTCGATGCTCGACACTGGCGGGGCCGCGGCCTGGTTCTCGAGCGCGGCATTCGCACGCAGCACGGTGTCACTGGTGACGGGGTCCAGGAACACCGTGCGCGCGCGGCCGTCCCAGAACGAGTTGATCGCATAGGCCGAGTTGATGTGCGAGGGCGTGAACCGGCCCGTGACCTGGGAGGCCATGCCGTAAACGGGATCCAGACCGAACGAGCCATCGGCGTTGGCGAGCATCACACCCGGCGAGCCCGTGACGTCATCCGCGGTGCCGAGTACGCCGTCGGGCCCGGGATGCGTGGCGGAAGCCACGCCCTTCGCCGCACGCGGATCGGAACCACCGGCCTCGGAGCGATGGCACGTGCCGCACGCCACGGTGCGCGACGACGACAGTTGCTCGTCCCAGACCAGCACTTTGCCGAGATTGGCCTTGGCCGCCGTGATCGGGTTGCCCGCGGGCACCGGCGGCGGCCCCAGCGGCGCCAGCGGCGGCGGCCCGATCTGGGCCAGTGCGAC
>JANMAX010000006.1:0-25490 GCA_031360075.1 bacterium
ACATGCCTCGACGGCCCTCGTGACCGCTGGCTGCGTTGCTCCTCCTCGACGTATCTCCCGGATACGACTTCGTCGTCGCGCCTTGCCAGCAGCCACGATTGCTCGCCGATTCATGCACAGGACTTCTGGGACGAGACACTAGCCCAGCCGCGCGGCCAGTTCGCGGACGCGATCCTGCAGGCTGGTCACGAGGTCGCGAAGGGCGGCGACCTCATTGCGAAGCTGTGCGAGCTCGG
Source organism: bacterium (assembly GCA_031360075.1). Taxonomy (GTDB): domain Bacteria; phylum Eisenbacteria; class RBG-16-71-46; order RBG-16-71-46; family RBG-16-71-46; genus JAIOPA01. Next base: position 237 of record JANMAX010000006.1, read on the forward strand.
CGGCCTGTTCGGCCCCGGCATCCACCATGGGTGACGCGGTTGGCTGTGAAGCCTCAGTGCTGCTGCGGGCAGGGGTCGGGTCGCTGCGGCGAGGCGGTTCAGCGGCGCGCTCGTCGATCTCCGGCGGGTTCGCCCGTGGCACGCGCGCTCTGTGCTGCGTCTTGAGCTCGCTCAGCTCGCTCGGAGGGTAAAGATTGTGGCTCACCACCTGACCGCGGCCGGCGGGTGACAGTTCGATCACGAGCCCGCGCTCGAGCAGACCGTCGATGATCAGCTTGAGTGCCGCCAGGTCGGCGATGGCTTCCATGCGCGCGGCACGGCCGCGCAGCTCACCCAGTTGCTGGGCACCGCGCAACAGCAGTTCGGTCATGACCGCGATCTCGACCTTGCTGACACCCAGCCACTCGTAAGCCTGGTGCTTGTACTTGGAGACCCGGCCGAGCCAGTCGATCTCGCTCACCACGCCGAGCGTGCGCAGTTCATCGAGCGCCTTCTCGACATCGGTGTTGTCGTACTGGGTCAGGGGGTCGCGGTTGTTCTTCTGGTTGCAGCCGGCGACGAGCGCGTTGACCGTGATCGGGTAGGCCGCTGGGGTGGTCTTGGCCTTCTCGATCAGCACGCCGAGCACGCGGCGCTGGCGAGCGTCGAGCGGCTTCCACTTGGGTGTTGCTGGAGTGCTGCCGGGCGTGGGCGTGGTCATGGGGCCTCGTGAGGGTGGCATGCGGTCCGTGCGATGCTACTCCACCGGGTCGTCCAGCCGAAGCGACAGCGCCACGCGCTTGCGCTGCAAGTCGATGCTCAGGACCATGGCGGTCACCAGTTCGCCGGCCTTGACGACCTCGCGGGGATCCTTCACGAACCGCTTGGCGAGCCGGGAGATGTGCACGAGGCCATCCTGGTGCACGCCGATGTCGACGAACGCGCCGAAGTTGGTGACGTTGGTGACCACACCCTCGAGCGTCATGCCGGGCCTGAGGTCGGCGAGATCACGGACGTCGTCGCGAAACGCCGCCGCCCTGAACGCAGGTCGAGGGTCGCGACCCGGCTTCTCGAGCTCGGCCAGGATGTCCAGCACCGTGGGCAGGCCGAAGCGCTCGTCCACCAGTTCGCTGGCGTTCACTGTGCGCAGGAACGCGCCGTCGCCGATGACCTGGTCGATGCGGCGGCCGGTGCGCTGCAAGAGCTTCTCGACCACGGGATACGCCTCGGGGTGGACGGCCGAGGCATCGAGCGGATTGCTGCCCCCGCGGATGCGGAGGAAGCCGGCAGCCTGCTCGAACGCCTTCTCTCCGAGGCGCGGCACCTTGAGCAGCGCGCGGCGGTCGGCATACGAGCCGTGCACGTCGCGATGCTCGACGATGCGCTGAGCGAGCGAGGCGTTCAGGCCGGACACGCGGGTCAGGAGGGCAACCGACGCGGTGTTGAGTTCGACACCGACCGCGTTGACGCAGTCCTCCACGGTGGCGTCCAGCGCGCGTGCGAGCCTCACTTGGTTGACGTCGTGCTGGTACTGGCCGACGCCGATCGACTTGGGATCGATCTTCACGAGTTCAGCGAGCGGGTCCTGCAGCCGGCGTGCGATGGAGACCGCGCCGCGCAACGTGACATCGAGGTCGGGGAACTCGCGCGCGGCGAGTTCGCTGGCCGAATACACCGACGCGCCCGCCTCGGAGACCATGACCTTCGCGAGCTGGAGTTCGGGGTGCCTGCCCAGAAGCTCGCCGGCCAGCTGATCCGTCTCCCGCGATGCCGTGCCGTTGCCGATGCTGATGAGCGCGACGCGGTGCTTGAGCGCCAACCCCGCGAGCGTGGCCAGCGAACGGTCCCAGTCGCGGCGGGGCACGTGCGGGAAGATCGTGGTGGTGTCGAGCACCTTGCCGTTGGCGTCCACGACCGCGACCTTGACGCCCGTGCGCAGGCCCGGGTCCAAGCCCATGGTGGCGCGCCCGCCCGCAGGTGCGGCAAGCAGCAAGTCGCGCAAGTTCAGGCCGAAGACCTTGATGGCTTCTGCCTCGGCGGCCGCCCGCAGTGTGCCGATGAGCTCGATCTCCAGGTGCATGAGCATGCGAGCGCGCCACGCCAGGCGGACCGTATCATGGAGCCAGCGGTCGGCGGCGCGATCCTGCTGCTGGATCCCGAAGCGCTGGGCGACGAGTGCTTCGTATTGCGACGGTGTGCCCTCGGCCCGCGCTGGTTCGGGATCGAGCGCGATGCTGAGCAGGCCGAGCGAGCGGCCGCGCAGGAGTGCCAGCGCGCGATGCGAGGGGATGCGCGCGAGCGGTTCGTCGTAGGCGAAATAGTCCGAGAACCTGGCCGCCTCGGCCTGCTTGTCCGGGGGCAGGTCGGCGACCGCGATGGACCTGAGCGCGCCCTGGCGCTGCACGCGCTCGCGCAACTGGCCGATCAGCACGGCGTCTTCCGAGAACTCCTCGATCAGGATGCTGCGCGCGCCGTCGAGTGCGGTCTTGATGTCGGCCACGCCCTTCGCCGCGTCGAGGTAATGCGCAGCAGCCTCCTCGGGCGAGGTCTCGGGCGTGGCCAGCAGCAGCTTGGCGAGCGGTGCGAGTCCGGCTTCGCGCGCGATCGATGCGCGCGTGCGGCGCTTGAGCTTGTAGGGCAGGTAGAGGTCTTCCAGCACGGTCTTGGTGTCGGCGCCGCGCACGGCTTCCTCGAGCGCGGGCGTGAGCTTGCCCTGCTCGGTGATGCTGGCGAGGATCGCCGCGCGACGCTCTTCCAGTTCGCGCAGATAGCCCAGGCGCGACTCGAGCGCGCGCATCTGGGTGTCGTCGAGCCCGCCGGTGGCTTCCTTGCGATACCGCGAGACGAACGGGACGGTGGCGCCTTCATCGAGCAGCTGGATGGCCGCCTGGACCTGCGCGGGCTTCACGGACAGTTCGGTGGCGATGCGTGCGTGGATGGCGATCATGGCCCCAGTTCTAGCTGATGGCGCGGACCGCGGCAATCACGCGCTCGCGGCCGGCATGAAGTGATCGAGCCGCGAGGCCCAGTGGAGCCACGCCGACCCGGCGGTGCGCCGTCAGTCCGCAAGCGCTGCGGCGCGCACGTCGCCCGAGCGCGACGAAACCCGCGGCCGTGTCGCGGCGCTCACCACCAGCAGCACGACCACATTGAACGTCATGGCCACGATGCCGATGTTGAGGTCGGTGATGACCGACGGCCAGGCGGGGAACAGCTTCGAGAACGTCGTACCGGTGAACGACGTGTAGGCAATGGTGCCGACACCGGTGACGATGCCCGCCATGCTGCCCCAGCGAGTCGCCAGCGGGCGCTCGGGCAGGCTCAGCAGCAGGGACGGGAACAGCTGCGTCACGAGATTGTAGCCCAGCAATAGCAGCGGCACGATGGCGTCACCGCCGCGCAATGAGAAGAACACCGCCACCAGGGCCACCACCGGCACCAGCATGCGCGCCAGCCGGCCGACGCTCGCCTCGCTCGTCGACGGTGCGAGCGCGCGATAGACGTTCTTGGCCAGGATCGTGGCCGCCGTGAGCAGGATCATCGAGCCCGGCACCAGTGCGGTGAGCAGGCCGGCCGCGCCGATCAAGCCCACGACCAGCGGCGGGAACGTCAGCTTCGAGATGCGGAGCAACGACAGGTCGGCCTGCGCACCGGTGAGTCCGGGGACCTGCAGGATGGCCGCGAAGCCCACGAAGAACACGAACAGCAGCACGAGCTGGTAGAGCGGCATGACCACCGCGTTCTTCCGGAACGCGCTGTCGGATCGCGCCGTGTACACGGACGCGAACGCGTGCGGCCACATGTAGAACCCGAGCGCGTTCAGGAGCACGGTGGACACGAACCACGATGGGCTCATGCCTTTCGCCGGCAAGTTCAGGAAGCCGGGCTTGGCCTGCTCGATGGCCTCGAACATCGGCCCGAACCCGCCGTAATAGTGCAGCGGCAGGTAGATGCCGAGGCCGAGCGCCACGCCCAGGATCATGATGTCCTTGACCACCGCGTTCCACGCCGAGCCGTGGACGCCCGAGATGATGACGTAGATGACGAGCGCGGTAACGCTGATCCACACCGCCGCGGGCACGGACAGCGTGCCGTACGACATCTCTGAGATGATGATGCCCAGGCCCTTCAGTTGCAGCACCAGATAGGGGATCAGGGCGACGACGCTGACCACCGCCACCAGAACGCCCAGCGCGGGGCTCTTGTATTTGCTCACGAAGAAGTCCGGCTGAGAGTGCAGCTGATGCGTGGTGGCGTAGCGCCACACCACGGGCAGCAGGAAGTACGAGATCGTGTAAGCGATGGCGCCGTAGCACAGGATGTAGAACGCCGGTGCGCCCTTGCCGTACGCCCAGCCGCTGCCGCCCAGGAACGTGAACGTGGTGTAGATCTCGCCCGCCATGAGCAGGAACACGAACAACGCGCCAAAACCGCGGCCGCCGACACTCCACTGTTCGAGATTCATGGTGCGGCCGCGGCGGGCGAGCAGCCCGAGCGCGAACGACAGCGCCAGGAACAGCGCGATCACGAGCAGCGCGACATTCACCGGGGCGGGTCCTCGTGAGAGGCGGACGGGCGCGCGCGGTCGATGCGACGCTCGTGCCGGGTGTCGAGGACGCCGACCACGGCCATGATGCCCGAGGTGAGCAGCACGCAGCCGACGATCCACAGCAGCAGGAACGGCAGCCCGAGCACCAGGTGGTGCACACGGTTCGCGAACGGCGCTCCGACGAGGATCAGGAGGGCCGGGATCACGGCAAGCCAGCGATGGAGGGGCACGCGGCGCATGGGCGCGCAGTATGGGGAGCACGGCAGGTGGGGTCAACGCCAGATCGCGGCTGGGCGCACCCGCGCGAACGCTGCGGGCCGGTCATGCGCGCCGACGGGAAGAGCCGCGACCAGTCACCTGGACGATGGCGGCGAGCCCTGCCCGAAGTCAGGCCGGCGCTGCTGGTGTCTTCTGCGCACACACCAGCATGATGTCGCCGAGGTCGACCGAGAACCGCACGCGCGTGGTGAGCGCGCGTGGCAATACCGCCGAAGCCAGCAGCGCGGCTGCGCGTGACGGTCCGGTCCCGAATCGTTGCAGGCCCTCGAGCGCGCCGTGAAGGCTCCGGCACATCGCGGTCGATTCGACATGCGTGACGCGCAGTCCGTGACGCGCGAGCAGGCGCGTGATCGTGTCGCGCGCGAAATATTGCAGATGTGTCGGCGGGTGGATCATGCGCCAGTGGGCAGCCTGCCGACTCGCGAGCGCCGAACCGATGTCGCCAGTGGTGAGGAACAGCCAGCCGCCCTCGGGCAGCAGTCGGGCCATCCTGGCCACGTACACCTCGGGATGGTCCAGATGCTCGAGAGTGTCCCACAGGCAGAAGGCCTGGAACTCACCCGGTGTGATGCTGGCGTCCTCGAACCGGCCGAGCCGGGCGTCGAGCCCGAGCGTCTCGGCGGCGTGGCGCACCGCCTCGGAGGAGATGTCGATGCCCGCTGCGCGGACTCCGCGTGCGGTCGCGATCTCGAGCCACAGGCCATAGGCGCAGCCGACCTCGAACAGGCTCTCGATGGGGCCCGCCAGCGCACGGATCCGCGCGAAGCGATTGCGGAAATTGGCGGCATGCACCGCACGATCGCCGAGGTAATCCGCGTACTCCTCGCCCTGGAAGTAGCCGGGGCCATAGAGGCGCGCGATCTCCCCGGGCGCCGGCAGGTCGGCGGCGCGCACGAAGCCGCAGGTCTGGCAGCGCACGAGCCCGCGATACAGCGGCGTCCATGCGCCCGCGTCGCAGACGATGCAGGTGGGCAAGGTCACGCGGGTGGGGCGGGCCCGCCCGGCGCTGACCGGGTCGCTTGGGGTTCGGGGCCGGGCACCTGCTTGAAGAAATACAATGGCCGGGCCTTGGATTCCTCGAAGATGCGTGCGATGTACTCGCCGATGAGCCCGATGAACATGATCTGCACGCCGCTCAGGATGAGCACGATGACGGCGAGCGACGTCCAGCCGGGAACGATCTGTTCGGGGTGCGTGACGAGCGTGACGAGAATGTACACGAGGTACAGGAACCCACAGGCCACGACCGCGACGCCCAGCCGGGTCGCGAGCTTGACGGGTGCTGTGGAGAACGAGAACAGCGCGTCCGAAGCCAGGTGCAGCATGCGGCGCAGCGTGTAGCTGGACTCGCCCGCGGCGCGCGCGGGCGCCTGATACTCGACAAACTCGCGCCGGAAGCCGATCCACGAAACCATGCCGCGCAGGAAGCGGTGGCGTTCGGGCATGCGAGTCAGGGCGTGGTGGGCGGTGCGCGACAGCAGCACGAAGTCGGCGGCGTCCGGAACGATGTGCGTGTCCGAGATCGAGTTCAGGAAGCGGTAGAACGCGCGCGCGCTCAGCCGCTTGAGCAACGAGGCATCGGCCGTGTGCAGCCGGACGGCCGAGACGACATCGGCGCCTTGCTGCCACTTGGCGACCAGCGCGGGAATGAGCGCGGGCGGGTGCTGCAGGTCGCTGTCCATGAGCACGACCGCGTCGCCGGAGGCGACGTCGCAGCCCGCGGTGAGCGCGATCTGATGCCCGAAGTTGCGCGACAGCGCGTACACCCGGACCTGGGAGTCGGCGGCGGCGAGTTCGTCGAGGACGCGCAGTGTCTCATCCCGGCTGCCGTCGTCGACGAACACGATGCGGTGATCGATCCCGGAGAGTCCGACGAGCACGGCCTTGAGCGCGGAGTAGAACTCCCGGACACCGGCGCCCTCGTTGAAGCAGGGGGTCACGACGCACAGCGTGCGGCGATTCGTGCCGATCGGGTCAGCGGACATCGGGATCCTCCACGCCGGTGGCGGGCAGCCGTGAACGCACGAACAGGTCGATCGCGACCGCGACCGCAATGAGGTGCGCGATGCCATAGAACGTCATGCCCTGGCCGCTGTAAACCAGCAGCGCCACGGCACTCAGCGGCAGCGTGAACGCGATAAGCATGGCGTGGAACCAGCGGCGGCGCCACAGCGCGAACGCCAGCACCGGCAGCAGCCACCAGCCCGCACCCGGGAGTGCCAGCGTGACCGTGCCCAGCGACAGCGCGACCGGAGTCGCGTCGCGCAGGACCGCGACCGCACGCTGCAACAGGATGCCAGCGTACCAGCCGGGGTCGCGCCGGATCTCGCCGAGCACGCGCGAGCGCACTTTCTGGTTGTAGGCGGGCAGGTCGGTGGGCGCGATGTGGTGCACGCCGTCGAATGTCTCTTCCAGATAGTAGCCGCGCACCCAGTGGTACGGGATCGGAACGGGATTGCTGAGCGAGTCGCGCGTCGTCGCCCAGCGGAACGCCTGCCGGTCGTCCCAGCTGAAGCCACGATCGGCGCCGAAGTCGCCGAGCCCGCAGTAGACCGCATGCCAGAACGGATGATGCGGCCCGCCGGGAGCGCGGAACACCTGACCGCCCGCGCGGGCCACGAACTGCTCGGCGCGCGTGAACTGGCCCGCCCAATAGCGCGTCCACGCCGCCGCGGTGAGCAGGGACACGACGCCGAACACGGCGACGAGCAGCAGCCGCTTGCCGAGTGGTGCGCGTGCCACCAGGTAGGCCGTGAGCGCGGATGCCGCGAGGATGCCGGCCTCGGCGCGGATCTCGCGGAGTGTCGTCAGCGCGATGGCGCTGCCGATCGCGGTCACCCACGCCAGCCTGCCGAGGCCCTGGCGCCGGGTGAGGAATGGCAGGTGGGCCGCCAGTGTAATGAGTGCGACCGAGATCGGGACCGAGAAGATATTGCCGCGTCCGTACACCTCGACGATCTGGAACGGGTCCGAGCCCACGAACACCACGATGAGCGCGCCGAGCAGGCCATGACCCTCGCGCCAGAACGCCCAGAACACCGACAACAATGCGCCGATGAACAGGAGTTGGTTGAACGGCAGGGCCGACGGGCGCGCGGGGTCGCGGCGCAGCCACAGGTCGGGATAGAACAGGAACAGCTTGGCGTAATCGCCGAACCGCGGTGTGTTCGTGGGCCAGCCGAAGTCCATGCGCAGCCGGTCGCCATGATTCGCGACGAACTCCGCGGCGGCCGCTTTGGAGGGGCCGAGTCGCGGGACATCGAGCGCTCCGACCGGGAAGACCCCGTAGTGGTGGAAGAAGTAGAAGAAGTACGAGGCATCCGCGCACAGACCCATGCTGGCGGTCATGGCGTAGGGGCGGCGTGGCTCGGGCGAGGCAGAGTTGAAACTGAACTGCCAAGCCACGATCAGCAGCGTGAGGACCACGGGCAGCAACCGGTGGGTGCCGCGGGCACGCGCGAGGCGCGGGCTCGCCGCAGCGGGCGTCAGCATGTCTCGATCCGCGATTCCATGCGCGTGCTTGCCATCCTTGGCGAGGCGAGGCTAGGCGAGGCGTCGGCTGCTGCGCGGCAGCCGGTGTCGATGCGGCACCGCGATGGTAGCGGGGGTGGTGCGAACGTGCCACTCCGCACCTGGACGTATGGAGCATCGGGTTCGCTTGAACTGGCGGAGTCCGGCGCCCATAGTGCGCTCGCGACCTTCACCCCACGGAGGAATCCCATGCACCCGATGCAAGAAGCTTCGCGGTCCCGGCAGATGTTCCGCGGCATGCTCAGTGTTGCGGCTCTCGCGCTCGTGGTGTCGCCTGCCCTGGCCGACGTCACGATCCAGGAGAAGACCGTGTCGTCCGGGCTGGCCGGTTTCGGCGGTGGCACGACCACGACCACGCGCATCATCGCGACCGACAAGGGGCGCGAGGACGAGACGTTCACCTACACCGGCCGCATGAAGACCTTCGCCGGCAAGCCGCGCTCGACCAGCACGATCACCCGGCTCGACAAAGAGCTGATCTGGGACCTGGACCACGCCAAGAAGCAGTATGGCGAACTGACTTTCGCCGAGATGCGCGAAGCGATGGCCAGGGGGATGGCCGAAGCCAAGGCCGAGATGAAGAAGCCCGAGAACGCCCAGGCCAAAGACGACATGCAGCTCGAGTACAAGGTCGACGTGCAGCGCACGGGCAAGAAGGACAAGGTCAACGGCTTCGATGCCGAGCAGTGGATCATCACGCTGCACGCGACGCCGAAGGACAAGAAGACCGGAGAGACCGCGGGCGCGTTCAAGCTCAAGCTCGATGGCTGGTATTCCACCCAGGTGCCAGGCCAGGCGGAAGTGCTCGCGTACTACCGGCACTGGGGCGAGAAGATGGGCATTGACCCGCAGATGAAGAACATGGCCTCGGGCCTGATGGCCGCGCATGGTGACGCCGTGAAGGAGATCGCAGCCAAGATGAAGGACCTGAAGGGTGTCGCGGTGCGCAGCACCATGACCATGGACATGGGCATGGGACTCACGCCGGAGCAGCAGGCCGAGATGGACAAGGCCCGGGCCAACGAGGCCAGGACGCGCGGCGCCGACGAGGCGAAGGAGGACGCCAGGGACGATGCCGACGCCAAGGTGGGTGCCGCGGGTTCACTGGCCAGAGGCAACGTCAGCGGCGCGCTGGGCGGGTTCCTGAGCCGCAAGCTCAACAAGGCCGCCGAGAAGAAGGTCGAAGCCAGTCTGACGCCGGACAGCGGCGCCGGCTCCGGCTCTGCGTTCACGGTGACGACCGACATGTTGAGTGTCAGCACGGGTAGCGCGGCGACGAGCTTCGAGGTGCCGGTGGGCTACAAGAGAGTCGAGCGCAAGAAGTAGCTCGCGACGCCGGTATCGGCGCGCAGTGAGGCGGGCACCCCACTGCGCCCGGACGGACCTCAGGCTTCTGACGTCACCGGTTCGATCATGGCGTGCACGCGGGCGACCGAGTTGGCGGGGAACCCACCGCGCTTCGCGTGCTCACGGATGCTCGCCTCGTCGGGAGCGACATAGATGCAGTAGATCTTGTCATCCGTCACATAGCTGTGCACCCATTGGATCTGCGGACCCATGGCGTTCAGCACATTGCACGACGTCTGCGAGATTCCCTTGAGTTCCTGCGCACTGAGTTTCCCAGCACCGGGAATCTGGCGCTCGATGACGTACTTGGGCATACGCAGCCTCCGATCCGTTCGGGGATGAATGCGGCCGTGCCATGCAAGGCCGAAGCGACAATCGGGAAGCTATGGCAAGCCGGGCGGACTGTCGAGGCGGTTCGACTGAGGGTGAGGTTGCATGGTCAGGGCCCGTCGCGCCGCCCCCGGCCTGTGGCAGGATGTTCCCGGGACAGGTCGTGGCGTCCAGACGGGACCAGCGAGCACAGCCTGACACGGAGCCGAGTTGCGCCCCATCGACACGCCCTCACACGACGGAGAACCGCATGAGCGATCCCAAGCACACGGGTGACGTTGCCACGCTGCTCGAGGAAGCACTCGACCGCAACGGTTCCAATGAGCGTGTCGCGCACCTGGTGATGAAGGCCGACTGGCCGATCGCGCTGTGCGGCGCGAACGTCAGCGAGCATCTGGGCGCGAGCGCCCCCGCGATGGACCGTTGCACCGACTGTCTGCGCATCGCCGCCACCCGCGGGCTGGGCCGCCCGGGGTGGGAATCCAGAGGCTGAGCGGTCCCGCGTAGATGGCGCGGAATCGGTCTGCCCAGAACGGATCGGACCTGAGTGGGTCGGACCTGAGTGGGTCGGCCGTGAGTGGGTCGGCCGTGAGCGGGTCGCGGCATCGCGCACGCAGCCGGTGCCCTGTGGTGCTAGCGCGCCCCGGCCTGCCTCTCGGCTTCCGCCCGGAGCTTGTCGCTGGCGTAGATCGCGATCTCGACGCGGCGGTTCTGCTGGCGGCCTTCGTTGGTGTCGTTGCTCGCGATCGGCTCGGTCTCACCCCGGCCGAGCGCCCTGATGCCGCGGGCCACGCCGTGCGACCGCAGGTAGCCGCTGGCAGAGGCGGCGCGGCGCTTGGACAACCCCATGTTGTAGGAGTCGGTCCCGGTTGCGTCGGTGTGGCCGACGATCATCAAGTCCGACTTGGGGTACTTGGCCAGGCTCGCGGCGAGGGCGTCGAGGTTCGTTCGCGCGTCGCCCTTGATGACTTCGGAGTCGACGGCGAACAGCAGCCCGGAATCGAACACGATCGCGATGCCTTCGCCCACGCGCGTCACCTTGGCGCCGGGGATGTTCTGCTCGAGTTCCAGTGCCTGCTGGTCCATCTGGTGCCCGATGATCGCACCCGCGGCACCGCCGACGACCGCGCCGATGATCGCACCGCGCGTGGTCGAGCCGGTCTGGTTGCCGATCACGCCACCCGCCGCCGCCCCGATCCCGGCGCCGAGCAAGGCACCCTTGGTCTTGGCGTTCATCGACGCACAACTGCTCAAGCTCGTGAGCGCGAGGATCGCGACCGTGATCCTGCGCAGCGTTCCGCTGTTGGTGATGTGCATGGCTGCCTCCGTTGGACGTTCACATGGCTGTTCTGACCGTGGCCATCATAACCCGCATGGCCCCGGTGTCGAGGGATCCCGTGGGCTCCGGAGTTCAGGGAGGACGCCGGCCGCGCATGGGCCTGCCCGGGTGCTCAGGTGCGCCGGTGTTCGCCATACTGCTTCTTGGCGTGGTCCAGGTCCCGGATCAGCGCTTTGGGACCGATGGCGGCGGGGTGTACCGCAGCCACGGGGACTGAGCGCCGATCCCGGAGCGGGGCCGCCTCGGGATCGGCCCCGGGTGATACCGGGGTGCCGCTACCGCACGGCGCGCAGTTCGTTCGGGCGCAGCTCCGCGTCGATGTCGCGACCCATGCGCGCCGAGAGCGCCGCTACCGCATGCATGTCCGTGCTGCGCGTGTTGAAGTTCACGACACAGGCGCGCAGCACGTAGTGCCCGCGGATCACGGCGTTCGAGACGAAGGCCTCACCGCCGGACTGCATGCGCGCGAGCACTTCCTTGTTGAGCGTGTCCAGGTAAGCGTCGACCGCGGCATCGCCGATCCGCGCGCGCAGGTCCGCTGGCACGCAGCGGTAGGTGGTGATGCTCAGGTCGTGCGTCCAGAACTCCAGCTCGGCATGCTGCTTCACGAGCGAAGCGAGCAGGCCCGCGAGTGCGATGTCGTCCGCGATCATGCGCCGATAGCCGGACGCACCGGCCTGCCGCAGTGCGAGCCAGACCTTGAGCGCGCGGAAGCCGCGTGAGTTCTGCGGCCCATAGTCGACGTAGTTGGTCGCACTCTCGCCGAAATGGTAGTAGGGCGGATGGTAGGAGAACGCCTTGCTGAGCGCGCCCGGATCGCGCACCAGCGCGCAGCCCGCTTCGAGTGGGGCGTAGAGCCACTTGTGCGGATCCACCGCCACCGAATCGGCCTCACTCAGGGCAAGCAGGTCCGGGGGCGCGTCGGGGACCGCGGCGGCGAAGCCGCCATACGCGCCATCGACATGGAACCAGATGCGCTCCTTGCGGCACATCGCCGCGATCGCCGGCAGCGCATCGGTCACACCGGTGCTGACCGAGCCCGCGGTGCCGATCACGATGAACGGTAGGTCGCCGGCCGCGCGGTCCTCGGCGATCTGGCGTTCGAGGAGCTTCAGGTCCATGCGCAGGTCAGCGCCCGTCGGGATGAAGCGTATGGTCTCCGTGCCGATACCGGCGAGGTCGGCCGCCTTGTAGATCCATGTATGCGTCTCGGCCGAGGCATAGGCGCGCAGCTTCCTGCCGCCCGCGAGTCCGTGGGCGCGTACATCCCAGTCGGCCATGGCCGCACGGGCGGCCCAGAAACAGACCATGTTGGCCATATTGCCGCCGCTCACGAGCAACCCGCCGCAATCGGCCGGGTAGCCGATGAGCTCGGCGATCCAGCGCACGGTCTGCGCTTCGATCTCGGTGGCGGCCGGCGACAGCACCCAGGCGCCGCAGTTCGGGTTGGCGGCGGCCGCCAGCAAATCGGCCAGCATGCCGATTGGTGCTGGAGACGACGTGATGTAGCCCAGGAAGCGGGGATGTGCGTTGAACAACGAATGGTCGAACAGCAGTCGCGCGGTCTGCTCGAGCAGCGGCCCGGGCGCACTGCCATGCTCCGGGAGCGGGCCGTGGAGCCCGAGCGCTTCGCGCACCGCGGACGGCGATTCACCCTGCGTCACCGGCCGCGACGGCACGGAGGCGAGCAACTCGGCCAGCTGGTCGACGAGTGCGTGACCGGCCGCGCGGAACGCAGCGGCGTCCATGGCCAGCGGCGTCTCCCGCGCTGTGGTTTCGAGCGCGGGCGTGGAATCGGTCGGGTTCATGAGCACAACCTCCGGGGATTCTGGTGTGGGATCCGCGCAAGCCTAACCAGTTCGCAACCGTACCCCAAGTGCGCGCTCGGAGTCGTGTAGAGCCGGCGTGGTCCAGAGCCCCGCGTGTCGCGGGGTGTTGTCGGCAGGCTCGAGGCGCGCCCCCGGGCGACCCCAGGGGATCCCATGAACACGCTGCGACTCGGGCGGAGTGCGTTGTGCTCCTCACGCCTGGCCTACGGCTGCATGCGCGCCGGCATCGGGTCTCGAGACCTGCGGCTCGATCATCCGAGGCGCGCATGGCGTCGGTTCACCTATTGTCGTCTGCCCGGAGGTGGGCATGGCCAAGTCGCGAACGTCTCGCCGGGTAATCGTCGCACTGGGGTTTGCGTGGCTCGCGGGTTGTGCGCCCGCGCCCGAACCCGCGAGCGGACCTGCGCTCGTCGGCGCGTGGCGGTCGACCGTCCTGTTCAGCGCCGGCGTGTTGGCACCGGTCGAGCATCTCGAGTTCCTCTATGTGTTCAATGCCGGCGGCACCCTGACGGAGTCGTCGAACTATGACGCGATGCCGCCCGTGCCTCCGGCCTACGGCGAGTGGCGCGCAATCGCGCCGGACGAGTTCGAGGCGAAGTACACGTTCTTCACGACCACTCCGCCGCCTGACCTGAAGTCACTCAGCAGCGGCTGGCTGCCGGCGGGATCGGGTGTGCTCACCGAGCGGATCCACCTGGCCGCGGACGGCCGCTCGTACGATTCGACGATCACGCTCGAGATGTTCGACACCGCCGGCAAGCCCGTGGCGGGCGGCGGCGAGGCGACGGCCCACGGGACGAGAGCGGGTTTCTGACGGTGCGGGACAGCGGGTTGCGCAGCACGACTGACGGCCGAGTGCTCCGTGGCCGCCGAACCCCAGAATCCGGCCCGCGGGTGGAGGGAGAGCCAGGGGAATCAGCGTGGTGTCCCAGCAGGGCGCACATGCCTTGACGGCCCTCGCCGCCGCCGGCTGCGTGGCTCCTCCTCGGCGTATCACCGGGATACGGCTTCGTCGTCGCGCCATACCAGCTCCGCAGCGTTTCACGGGCAGCCGGCCCTCGCAGGGGGTACCCGTCGCAGACGGGTATTTCTCATGAATAGTCCGGGATGGGTGGCGAGTTGGTGTTAGCATGGCCTGACGCCACCGCACCTTGCGCATGTCGCGCCGCCGTTCTCGTGCCGCCCCTTCGAAAGGGAACGTTCGATCATGCCGCTGCTCATGCTGCTGGGTCTCGCCGTCCTCGCGATCGCCCTGGTCGCCGGGATGTACAACGGGCTTGTGGGACTACGGAACCGTGCCGCCGCCGCGTGGTCAGACATCGCCGTTCAGTTGAAGCGCCGTCACGACCTGGTCGGCAACCTCATCGAGACGGTGAAGGGATACGCGAAGCACGAGCAGCAGACGCTCGAGAAGGTTATCGAGGCGCGCGGTCGCGCGATGGGTGCCGTGGGCGAGGGTGGGCCGCGCGCGGCGGGACAGGCGGAGAACCTGCTCACCTCGCAGCTGCGTTCGGTGTTCGCGCTGGCGGAGGCTTATCCCGACCTCAAGGCCAATCAGGGTTTCCAGTCCCTTCAGCAATCGCTCGAGTCGCTCGAGACCGAGATCCAGAATGCGCGCCGCTACTACAACGCCGTCGTGCGCGACTTCAACACGAAGATCCAGTCGGTGCCGGACGCGTTCGTCGCGGGCATGTTCGGCTTCAAGGAACGCGACTACTTCGAGTTGACGGACCCGGCCGAGAGCCAGGTGCCGAAGGTGCAGTTCCAGGAGTGACCGTGCGCCTCCCGCTGTGCGCATTCGCGTTGACGCTGCTGGTTCTGCTGGTGCTGCCTGCCGGTCCGGCCGCCGCCGACCGCGCCGGCTACGTGATCCATCGCTTCGACACGCAACTCACCGTCGAGCCCAACGCGACGCTCACGGTGGTGGAGCGGATCGAGGTCGAGTTCAGCGAGCCGCGCCACGGCATCTACCGCACCATTCCCGTGCGCTATACAGACCCGCGTGGCTTGGCTTATTCGATGAGCCTGCGATCCATCAGCGTCACCGACGAGGCGGGGCACCGTTACGGCACACGGCTCCGGGCCGACGGGCGCTATCAGAAGATCCAGATCGGTGACGCGGGGCGCACGGTCCAAGGCCGCGTGGTCTACGTGATCCGCTACTCGGTGCCTGATGCGCTCGGGCAGTTCCAGGACCACGACGAGATCTACTGGAACGCCACGGGAAACGAGTGGAACACGCCGATCGGCACGGCCACGGCTGTTGTCCGCCTTCCGGGGCGCCTCACGCCGGACCAGCTGGAGACCGCGGGGTATTCGGGCCGCTTCGGCAGCCGGGAGCGCGCGGTCACAATTTCGCACCCCGAACCCGGTGTCGTGCGCTTCGAGTCGACCGGTGCGTTCGAGCCGCTCGAGGGCATGACGGTCGCGGTGGGCTGGCCTCGTGGCCACGTGCGGTTCCCGACGGCCCTGGATCGCGCCGGACGCATGCTCGCGGACAACTGGGTCGTCCTGCTGCCGTTCGGCTGGCTGATGTTCTTGCTCCAGCGCTACCGCCGCCTGGGTCGCGATCCCGATGCCAGCGCCCCGGTGATGGTGCAGTACGAGCCGCCGCCCGGTCTTTCGCCCGGCGGCGTGGGCACGCTGATGGACGAGTCGGTGGATCTGGCCGACATCTCCGCGACGGTGGTGCACATGGCCATCCGGCGCCACCTGACGATCTTGCAGGAGGATCGCCCGCAACTCTTCGGGCTCCTGACGCGTGCCGAGACGGTGTTCCGGCGTGAGCCGCCGCCGGCGGGCGACGCGCTCGCGCGGCACGAGGAGAAGCTCATGGACGCACTGTTCGCCGCCGGCAGCGAGGTCGCCGCGAGCGACCTCGCCAACAAGTTCTACACGCACCTTCCGGGCATCCGTAGCGTGCTCTACGATGAACTCGTACGTGCCAAGTACTTCGATGCCTCGCCCGAACACGTGCGCTCGAGCTTCGTGCTGCAGGGCTTCCTGGCGGGGCTCGGGACCGGGCTGCTCACCGCCGGCTGGATGGTGTTCCGCGGCGTCGGGGAGCCTGCAGTGGTGTTCGTCCCCATTCTCGTCGCAGCGCTGGTCTGGGGCCTGTTCTCGGGGTTCGCTTCGGCGATGCCACGCCGCACGGAAGCGGGTGTGCGCGCGCGGCATTGGGCGCTCGGCTTCCAGGAGTACACGCGTCGCGTCGAGGGCGACTCACTCGCACGTTCGGCCGCCGACCCGCGCGCGACGTTCGAGGGGCTGCTGCCTTACGCCATGGCGCTCGGTGTGGCCAGGGGGTGGGCGGAGCGATTCGAGGGGATCTACCAGCAGGACCAGCCACGCTGGTATGTCGGGTCTCACGCCGGGCGCGGATTCTCGACGCAGTCGTTCGAACACAGCCTGTCGTCCGCGATGACGGGCGCCGGTCAGTCGATGACCGCTTCGCCGCGATCCTCGAGCGGCTCGGGTGGCGGTGGCTCCTCGGGTGGCGGCGGAGGGGGCGGAGGCGGTGGCTCGTGGTGAACCGGACGAACCGGATCTCGAAAAAGTAGTGGACATGCCCGCCGTGGTAATGGAATCTGCGCGCTTCAGCAGTTCGCCACGACGTTCGGCATGATGTTCGTCACGATGTTCGCCACGATGTTCGCCACGACGTTCGCCATGATGTTCGGCATGATGGTCCGACAACAGCCGCACGCCTGACCGAGCTGCGGTCTGCACGGAGCGTGGCACAGGCTCCGGTACACAAGTGATGCGAGGGTCTGGACGGACCGAAGTCCGGGGCGGGGAGTCGTCGTCGCCGGACTCAGGGATGGGATTGGCACTTCCACGGAGGGTATGTCACTTGACCCATGGTCAGCCGCTCACCAACACGCTGTCGCTGCCGTCGCACACTCCTGGCACGCTTCTGCAGTGCGACTCCGAGCTCGTCGGCGTGCTGGTCACGGGCAACGGACGTCGCTTGGTCGCCATCCGCGCCATCGCCCAAGGAGCACGTGTGCTCGCGATCACCGGGCGCGAGACCCATGTGCCCACGCGATATTCGCTGCAGGTGGGGCCTGCGTTGCACCTCGACCAGGACTGCGCCCACGACGAATCCGATGTGGTGAGGCGTTACTTCTGGCGCTACATGGATCACCATTGCGACCCCACGACCGTCATCCGTGACCGCGAGGCGATCGCGCTGCGCGACATCGCCGAGGGCGACGGGGTGACGTTCAACTACAACACCACCGAGTACGACATGGCGGAGCCATTCCGATGCCATTGTGGGAGCGTCCGCTGTGTGGGTGAGGTGCGCGGCGCCCGGCACCTGACGCCCGCCCAGCGCGCTCAAGTGGCGCGCTGGCTTCCGGCCTATCTGCGCTGAGCCCACCACGCTGGCGCTGCGTCGCCCTCGTGCCAGCGCTTGCGGGATGGGGTGTCGCGGTGTCCGCGGGGAGGCAGTAGGTTCCGCCCATGCGCCCTTCCCGCCTCGAGCCCCAGGCAACCGCCAGCCGGTCGACGATCCCCGCGCTGGGCTACCGTCCCTCGCTCGATGGCCTGCGGGCGATTGCGGTGCTCGCCGTGATGAGCTGGCACTACGTGCTGCCCGGCGTGAAGGGCGGGTTCCTCGGTGTCGACGTCTTCTTCGTGCTAAGCGGGTTCCTGATCACCAAGCTGCTCGTGGAGGAGTGGGACGCCACCGGCGGGATCCATCTGGGACGCTTCTACCTGCGCCGGATGCTGCGCTTGTTCCCAGCGCTGTTCCTGCTGCTGCTCGTCATGCTGCCGATTGTCCCGCGGATCTGGACCGTGCAGGCGCTGCTCTACGTGACCAACTGGGGCATTCTCGCCGGGCAGCTGAACTCGTGCGCGATCATGCAGCTCTGGTCGCTCTCCGTGGAGGAACAGTTCTATCTCGTCTGGCCGCCATTGTTGCTGGGACTGCTGGCGATCCGGACGCCTCGCGCGGTCATCGTCGCCGTCGTCGTCGTGCTCGCCGCGGCAGCGGCCACGTTCAAGATCGTCGCGTGGCATTCGATCGACGATTGGAGCCGGTTCTACTTCGGCTCCGACGCCCGAGCCGATGAACTCCTGATCGGCTGCCTGCTCGCGCTGTTCCTGAGCTGGAGCCGGTTGCCGGGAAAGGCGTGGTTCCGGCTGACGGTGAAGCTCGCGACCATCCCGGCGGTGCTGTGGCTCGGCTACTTGGTCGTCCAGTCCGCGGTCTACTGGAAGTTGTACTACCGTCAGGGCGGCATGACGGTCGTGGCATTGGCAGCCGCGGTCGTGATCCTGCAGTGCCTGATCGCCCCGATCCGGGCGATGCGAGCGATCCTGGCGTCGCGGCTGCTGGTGGCCATCGGACGCATGTCGTACGGCCTCTATCTCTGGCACTCGCCAGTGGCTTGGCTGACGGACGCGCGGCACTACGAGTGGGTGCCGATCCTGTCGCGCCCGGTGCTGTTCGTGGTGCGCGTGTGCCTGACGTTCGCGGTGGCGGGGCTCAGCTACCACTTCCTCGAGCGGCCGCTGCTGCGGCTGAAGCACCGGTTCTCGGCGGTCGGGGCGCGCGCCCAGCACGCGGCCGAGTCGTGAACCTTCAACTCGCAACAAGGCTGGCTCCGTGAAGCGACCTGCGCCGCATGAAGGCGTCTATGCCCGGATCGCGCTGTCGCGCACGCATGGCGTGGGGGTGCGGGCGATCCGGGACATCCCAGCCGGGACCCTCGTGTTCCGTGGCGAGAGCGAGCGCGTCGTCTGGGTGTCGCGAGCCGCGGTGCGACGATTGCCCACGGCCATCCGCAGCCTGTACGAGGACTTCGGCATGGTGTGGGGTGACCGGATCGGCGTGCCGCCGAACCTGAACATGCTTTCGGTCGGGTGGTACTTGAACCACTCGGACCACCCGAATGTCGAAGCCGACGAGGGCGCTCGCTTCCGCACGCTGCGCCGGATCCGGAAGGGTGAGGAACTGACCGCCGATTACCGGACGTTCACGGACGAAGCGCTCCCGTTCACGCCGAGGCGATCGCGCGGCACCAAGCCGGCCCAGCTTGCCCGCGAGCGAGCGCGCACCTGACGCTCGGCGCGGTTCACTCCACGCGCACACGCCCCTGCTGGAGCAACCGATCGAGATCAGAGGGCACGAATCGGTGCTCGGCCTTCTCGAAATCGGAGATGTAGAACCCAATCCCGCGCATGCCGCTGCGCAGGAGTTCCTGGTCCGGTTTCGGGGCCCGGCGGAGGTGTTCCACCAGCACGTGCAGGGCTGTCCATTCGGCGGTCGTGAACGAGTTGCGATGCTTTGGCATGGACCCCTCCGATCGCATGGGAGGCTTCCCGGCTCACCCTCGGCCGGCTCGAAGCGGATGCGCGTGAGCGCAGGTCCTCGAACAAGCATGAGAGCGACGCCGGCGGGACCGGGCCCGAGGCAGTCGGGCCCGCCCGGAAGGTATCGGCAGGCAGCCGCGCGAACTGGAGCAGGGGCGGAGGCGTGCCCGAACTCCCGGAAGTTGGCGTCTCCGACCGGCTTCGAAGCGGACACCGGCGTGAACCCCTGGTTGCAACCAGTTGACCAGACGCGCAAAGCCGACCCGTGCGCGAAGCGTCAGAGGTCCTCAGCCCTCCCGGTCGTCGGGCGCGGCTCACGGAGATTGACAGCCTGATGGACGCTGCTTACGGTACGCGCGTGCGCGACAGGGCGCACCCGATCCGCGGACAGGGACGATCCCACCTGGGCAGCACCGCAGGACAACCGACATCACCTCTCTTCACAGCCCATCGACGGCGGATCGCGGGCGACACGAAGGAGGCATGATGTCCCGCGCATTGCCCGAACGGGCCAGTCTCGAGTTCCTGTCCAAACAGGCAAAGGACTTCCTGAGGGACGCGAAGGCGGCTGACGCCACCGCCCTCGAACGACTCCGCGCCGAGGGGCCGAGCGGCGCGTCCGACCGACCGACACTCGCCGCTTGCCAGCACGCCTTGGCGCGCGAATGCGGTTTCGCGAGTTGGCCGAAACTGAAAGCGCATGTCGAGTCACTCCGGACGACCGATCCGACCGAGTCACTGGCGGCGGCGCTCAAGTCCGGCGAGATTGCGATGGTCCGCGAAGTGCTGGCGCGGTTCCCCTCGCTCGGAACGCGGCTCGACGAGTCGGTGCCGGGCGGTGCATTTGGCGCCACGCCGCTGATCATGGCCGTTCAGCGCGCCGACCGCGAGTTGGTCGACCTGCTGCTGGCCGCGGGCGCCGACATCGATCAACGGAGTCACTGGTGGGCCGGAGGCTTTCACGTGTTGGAGGACGACCACGGCCTTGCGGACTTCCTGGTCTCGCGCGGGGCCACGCTCGACGCCAAGTCGGCGGCGATGCTGGGTCGGCTCGAGGACCTGCGCGCAATCGTGGCCGCCGACCCGTCAGCCGTGCACCAGCGAGGCGGCGACGGCCAGACGCCGCTGCACGTGGCCCCGACCGTGGCGATTGCGGAGTTCCTGCTCGGCCACGGCGCCGACATCGACGCACGCGACCGGGATCACGAGTCCACGCCGGCTCAGTACCTGGTGAGCTCGCACCCTGACGTGGCGAGGTTCCTGGTCGCGCGCGGGGCGCAGACCGACATCCTGATGGCGGCCGCGCTGGGCGATCTGGAGCGCGTGCTCGGCTTTCTCGACACCGATCCGGCGTCCATCCGCACGACGGTATCCGAAACGCATTTTCCCAAGCGCGATGCGCGCGCCGGCGGCTGCATTTACATCTGGGCGCTCGGACAGGGGAAGACCGCACACGCCGTCGCGCGTGAGTTCGGCCACGAGGACGTGTTCGAGCTGCTCATGCAGCGCAGTCCCGAGACGCTCAAGCTGGCGCTGGCGTGCGAACTCGGGGACGAGGCGACGTCCGCTGAGATGCTCGAGGCCCGGCCGGATCTGGCCCGGTCATTGGGAGCGGACGAGTTGCGCAAGCTGCCGTCCGCGGCCCAGAACGACAACGCGCCAGCGGTGCGACGCATGCTGGCGGCGGGCTGGCCGCCGGATACGACCGCGCAACACGGCGCCGCGGCGCTGCACTGGGCCGGCTTCCACGGCAATGCGGCCATGGCGCGCGACATCCTGAAGTATCGCCCGTCACTGGAGGCGAAGGACAAGGACTACGGCCTGACCGCGCTGGGCTGGACGATCTACGGGTCGCTGCACGGATGGCACGTCCAGCGCGGCGACTACGCAGGTGTGCTGGAGTTGTTGCTTGACGCGGGCGCTTTGGCGCCGAAGCCGGAACCGGGCCTCGACGGCAGCGAGGCGGTGCTGGCGGTGCTGCGCCGACGAGCCACGAGCTGAGGCGGTGGCGGGCGTCGCGCACCGAGGTCGACTACGGGTCCCAGGTGGGCTCGCACTGGCGCGGACGTTCGAGCCTCGGTCCGACGAGCCTCGGTCCCAACTCGAACGAATCGACGCGCGAACGGCCGGAGGACTCCGGAGACCCCATCAGCGGTAGGCGCGCTTGACTTTGCTCCACGACACTGACTTGGCCGGCACCGGCAGCTCGCCCGTCGCATTGAAGTTGTTGAAGGCGAGGCCGATCCCCGAGGTCTTGCTGCCCGTGAAGTCGATCGTGATCCGCGCGATGCCCGGCGTGCCGGAGAAGCTGAACGTCCACGGGCGGCCGTCGAGCTCGGTGTTCGCGCAGCCGCTCTCCTGCGTACTGAGTGGCGAGTCGATCGTGGCCAGCAGCGTGCCGCCCGAGTTGAATGCCCGCACCCGGTAGCGCTCGGTGCCCTGCGAGACGCCGTCGATGTCCCAGATCTCACCCGAGGCGCCGCTCACCACGCCGCCCGAGTAGGTGATGACCAAAAGGCCGAAGTCAGCGCCCGGCGTGGAGCGGAGGAAGAAGCCGCCGAGCTGCGGACCGAAGCCCGTGGCCGCCGCGTCGCGCCCATTGCACGCCAGGAAACCGTCGAGCACATCGGGCCCGCTCCGCTCGAAGAACGCGGCGGACTCCGGGATCCCGTCCAGGTCGCCGTCGATGCCGAACGTGATGCTCAATGCGCCGATCGTGTAGGGGGACGCAAGTCCCAGCACCGCGTCATCCGTGGCCGGCGCACCGGACGGGTCGGACTCGAAGTCGATGACCTGGGCCGCGCCGGGGCCGGCGATGAGGGCGCAGAGGGCAAGGGCAGGGAACACGCGACGGAACATGGCTGGGCCTCGCTGGATTCAGGACGTTGGAGGACGGCGCGCACGGTCACCGCTGCCATGGCGACCATGGTCGGACACTCTAGCACGGGGGAGGGCTCGCGAGGCTGGGTGTTGTCAATCACGAGATCCCGAAAGCTGGCCTGCGAGGCGACATCGGTAGCCCGGTGGTACCCGGGCGGTATCCGCGAGCGCTGCCGGGGAATGCCGTGCCCGACACTCGGACTTCGGAGCGGCGCCGCAAAAATGCAGAAGCCCCCGGCTTGGGCACCGGGGGCTCCGTTGCGACAGAGTTGGTCAGCCGCGCGCGAAAGCGAGCGACGGCATGATGGGTGGGCGATCCTGGCGCTCACTCTGGAAGCTCACCGTCCACACGACGGAAGGTTGCAGAGGGGCCGGCGGGGGAATCGGGATTCCCTCGGCTTGCAGCGCCTCAATGTACTCGCGCTGCGCGTCAGCGAGATTGGCGCGCGCCTGCTCGACCGTCGCCCCGTGGTTCTTGCAGCCAGGGAGATCGGGAATTTCGGCGATGTAGGCGGTCGTGCCGTCATCGTAGATGTCAGGCCGAATGACGACGCTGTAGCTGAGCGCAAACGAATCAAGCGGGGCGTTCAGGGCCATTGGTGTTCCTCCAGACTACGACTGGTTTGCGGCATCCCGCCGAAGAACTTCATCGACATGCTTGATCAAGTCCCTGCCTCGCTCGGGTCGGCTTCCAAGGTCAGGACCAGATCCATCTGAGCGTGAACGTGCGGAAACTGGATCACGTTCACGATCTGAAAAACACCCATGATGTTCAGTTTGCCGTCGGCCGAGACGTTCGCATAGTCGGCCAAGACACCAAGTGCAACCCGCATTCCTGCTCCTTCCTCGGGGTCATTGCCCTCCGAACGAGAGAGGCGCATACACCACGTTGCTGGCTGTCTGCTCGGACGGCAATCGCCACCGGTCGCCCGGACAATGTGTTCAGTGGCTCGCCGGGCGTGCGTGCTGCTTCTTGCATGCGCGATCCCAAGTCGCCCGCATCTGGCCGAGTGCGATCAGAGAAAGAATCGTCAGCACGGTTCCAGTCGCGACCAGCGTGACAATCAGGTGAACGATGCAGGTCCGCACGATGGTCTGCGGGAACACCGCTTCGATCGCCTGCGGGAAGCCCTTCAGCCCATCGCAGCAGATCACGAACACGTCGGCGATTCTGCGGTTCTTGAGTTCGGTGATCACCTTGAGCCAGAACTTGGCCCTGATCGGTCGTCGGCGTCTTCGGGCTGGTCCCGTTGTGCGCGTTGCCGCTCACACTCGGCGCACCGGGCTCGTGGCCCAGGTGGTCCGTCAGTTCGGCGCCCAATGAGCGTTCGACCAGTGCGCCCGTGAGATGCTTGAGCAACCCTTCGGGGCCGGTCAGGTCTTCGGGCTTCTCGTAGCCGGCCAGCAGCTCGTCGAGAAGT
The DNA here is from genome assembly GCA_031360075.1 of bacterium. Classification (GTDB taxonomy): domain Bacteria; phylum Eisenbacteria; class RBG-16-71-46; order RBG-16-71-46; family RBG-16-71-46; genus JAIOPA01. The sequence continues at coordinate 24,045 of JANMAX010000006.1, forward strand.
TCCTTGCGGATCCTCCGCTTCATGGTGTCCCTTCTCTTCAGGGGGAGCCTACCTGCGTCACGCGGTCAGGCGCTTACACAGAATCGGGGACAGGCTCCGGGTCCGGGCTTGATCGGCCCTGACGAAAACGAGAGTCAGGTCATGTTGCCCCGAAACCCCCACGGAACGTACGCGAGTTGCACTTACCGAGGCATTCGGAAAGGTCCTGCCCATGACTTCTCGACATCCATGGAACTCCGCCGCGATCACCGCCTTCGCGGCAGTTGTTGTGATCGCAGGCGTGATTGCGTCCTGCGCGAAGCGTGACAACGCCGCCCAAGTGTACTGTGGACCGGATGGCCAGCTGACCAGGACTGCCCCCATACAAAGCCACCATAGTTACTGCGTGCGCGCCTTTACGTCAGTTCAAGGCTGGCGTCCCGGTGTTCCAACCGATTTTGCTTTCGATATCGTCGATGATCGTGGAGCGACCTTGCGAGAGTTCAAGACGGTGCACGAGAAGATCCTGCACTTCATCGTGGTCCGCCACGACCTAACGCAATTCCAACACTTGCACCCGGTGTTCTCTGCTGCGGACGGGCGCTTCACCATGCGGGGTCTCACGCTGGCGGGCCCCGGGCCCTATCGACTTTTCGCAGACTTCGCGCCGGCTGGCGGTATGTCCGGCCCCGATGGAATGGCGATGCCCGTGACCGTTCCGATCGACCTCACTGTCGGCGATGAGGGGAGCTACCAGCCGCAGAGCTTGCCCGAGCCCTCTGATTCTGTAACCGCTGGGGACTATGAAGTCAGGCTGATCCAGCCCGACACACTTCATGCGGGAGTGGAGTCGCGGCTGACGTTCACGATACGCCGCGGCGGGGCAGCGGTGAACGATCTCGAACCGTATCTTGGCGCCAATGGCCACGCCGTGATCTTGCGGGAGGGAGATCTGGCGTTCATCCATGGCCACGCTCTCGAAGACCCGGCCGCTCTTCGGACCGGTCAGATCCCGTTCATGGTGGATTTCGCGGAGCCCGGCCGTTACCGCGTATTCGTCCAGTTCAAGCATCGGGGGAACGTGCAGACGGCAACCTTCACGTTGCCCACCGTGGTTGGCACCTCTTCCAGCGCCGACACTGGGATGCACACCGGCCACTGAACTCACCCGACATGCACGCTCGCAATAGGAGGGTTCCCATGGAAACCCACGCGAAGCACGAGATGAAGGCGAACGCCGGCCACTACCGCGGCCTGGCCATCATGGCGGCGCTGTCCTTTGTCGCGATGTATGCGCTCATGTACGCCATGGTCGACAGGTTTGCAAATGTACACAACAGCCTCAACCAGGCGTACATGGCGGGCCTCATGACAGCGCCGATGCTGATGTTCGAGCTCCTGCTGATGCGCAGCATGTATCGCAATGCGAAGTCAAATGCGGTGGTTGTGATCGGCGGCGCGCTCCTC
>JANMAX010000007.1:0-2472 GCA_031360075.1 bacterium
ACATGCCTCGACGGCCCTCGTGACCGCTGGCTGCGTTGCTCCTCCTCGACGTATCTCCCGGATACGACTTCGTCGTCGCGCCTTGCCAGCAGCCACGATTGCTCGCCGATTCATGCACAGGACTTCTGGGACGAGACACTACCGCGTCGTGTCCACCACCGGCTGGTCGCCGCGGAAGCGGTAGACGATCTCGCCCGGGGCCGCCCAGCCGTGCTCGGTGCGGGCGATCTCCTCGGCGCGGAACCGCTTGCCGGTGGGATCCTTCATCTCGCCCTGCATCTGGTCGGAATCGTCCTTGATGCGCTTGGTGTCGTGCTGGGCGCGCGCAATCTGCGTCTTCAACTGCGAGATGCGCCAGAAGCTGTGCTCCGAGATCACCGAGATCCACACCAGCCACAACCCGAGCGCCAGCCACAGCCAGCGCGGGATGTTCATGCGGCGGGCGCCGAACGGGTTCTCCCCGAGCGAGCGCGAGAAGAAGCGGCGGGTGGCATCGCGCGGCTTCGTGGCACCTCGCTTCATGGCACCTCCAGGTGAACGGCACTCGCGGCATCCTTGCCGCGGTCGTCCGGCGCGAGTCGTGCTGCCCTGAGGCGCGCCCACTGCGATACCGCCGGACTCAGACGGGACCAACGGTATCACGACGGCTCACCGTCGCGACAGTGGGTCTGTCCCGCGCGGCCGGATCGCGGCGGCGCGGGACCCCCCTCGAACGCCGCGCTAGCGCTTGGCCCGGAACGCCAGCTTGCCGGGGTAGTGCGCGCTGGCACCCAACTGCTCCTCGATACGCAGGAGCTGATTGTACTTGGCGACACGGTCGGTGCGGCACAGCGAGCCGGTCTTGATCTGGCCGGCATTCGTGGCCACGGCGAGGTCACTGATGGTGACGTCCTCCGTCTCGCCCGAACGATGCGAGATCACGGCCGTCCAGCCGGCGCGCTGCGCCATCTGCACGGCGGCCAGCGTCTCGGACAGCGTGCCGATCTGGTTGACCTTCACCAGGATCGAGTTGCCGATGTCCTCCTTGATGCCGCGCGCCAGCCGCGCGACGTTGGTGACGAACAGGTCGTCACCGACCAACTGCACCTTGCCGCCCAGTTTCTGTGTCAGCAACGCCCAGCCGGCCCAGTCGTTCTCGTCCAGTCCGTCCTCGACGCTGACGATCGGATATCGCGCGCACAGGTCGGTGTACCAGTCGACCATCTGCGCGGACGTGAGCTTCTTGCCGCCCTCACCCGCGAGCACGTAGCCGCTGCCGTCCTTCTGCCACAACTCGCTCGCTGCGACGTCCAGCGCCAGCGCGACCTGCTCTCCGGGCTTGAAGCCGGCCGCTTCGATGGCGGTGAGCAGCACTTGAAGTGCTTCCTCGTTGGAGCCGAGGTTCGGGGCGAAACCGCCCTCGTCACCGACGGCCGTGGCGAGGCCCTTCTGCTTCAGGACGCCATGCAGCGCATGGAACACTTCGGCACCCCAGCGCAGACCCTCGCGGAAGCTCGGCGCACCCAGCGGCACGATCATGAATTCCTGCAGGTCGACGTTGTTGTCCGCGTGCGCGCCGCCGTTGACCACGTTCATGAGCGGCACCGGCAGCGTGTTGGCGTGCACGCCACCCAAGTGCCGGTAGAGCGGTACCTCGAGCGCGCGCGCGGCGGCATGCGCCACGGCCATCGACACGCCCAGCAGCGCATTGGCGCCCAGCTTGCCCTTGTTGGCGGTGCCGTCCAGCGCGAGCAGCCGAGCATCGACCGCGCCCTGGTCGAACGCGTCCATGCCCAGCAGGGCCGGGGCGATCGATTCGGCGACGTTGCGCACGGCCTTCTGCACACCCTTGCCACGGTAGCGCGAGCGATCGCCGTCGCGCAGTTCGATGGCCTCGTGCTCGCCGGTCGAGGCGCCAGAAGGGACGGCCGCGCGGCCCATCGCGCCACCATCCAGGATGCAATCCACTTCGATCGTCGGGTTGCCACGCGAGTCGAGGATCTCGCGGGCGCATAACTGCGTGATGGTCATCATGGGGCGGCAGGCTAGGGGGCGGGCAGGTGGGGCGTCAAGGGTCCGGGGCACCTCCGGTGCGCCAACTTCCCCTGCGCGCTTCGGTGGGCCCCGATCACTCGCCAAACGATGGCTTTCGGAGTGCGGCGCGGATGGCTGGCACCGCTCCGTCGAGCTGAAACGCTTCGCCAGGACCGCTGCATGACGCAGCCAAAGCACCCAGACGAGCGCTCGCCAACGAGCTTCGCTGCATAACCTAAACCCTTCCGGGACCTGTTCTTGACCGGCTCCTGACCGCGAACCTAATGTGCCGACCCATGAAACCTTGGGCCGTCCGAACGCGTAGCCGCCAGTGGGTATCGGGGAGGTGACCGGCAATGAAGACGCCGATCTCGTCCGTCGGTGCCTGTCGGGCGACCAGCGGGCCTGCCGCGATCTGGTCCGGCGCTACGAACGTCCGGTCTACTCGGTGCTCATGCG
>JANMAX010000084.1:0-10049 GCA_031360075.1 bacterium
CCGCCGGGGCGCTCCACAAACTCAGCCGCACGGGCCACACCTGCCGCGCACAGGACCGACGACGCGGCCACCAGGACCAGGATGCGCTGCCACATGAAACCTCCTCGGAGCGGCCGGGATGCTCGGGGAACCACTGCCACCACAGACACTACACCGGGCTGAGACTACACCGGGCCGGAGGCCCGGGCTCCTGCCCAAGAAACAAACCGGCCCGGGCTCCTGCCGGACTCAATAGAACAGGTGCAGTTGGAATACGCCTTCATCGAAATCGCGGCCGGGGAATGCCCGGCCGGGATCCACGTCGGTGGTGCGGTACAACGCCTCGGCGGCCAGGAATGGCCGCGGCATGACCTTGAAGCCCACGCCCCAGCGCGAGATCGCCCCCGTCTTGAGCTCACGATCGGGGTCATAGAAGTCATACGTCGCGAGCGCTTCGACACCCTGGCGCACGAGCCAGCTCCACTCGTGCGACGCCACTGAACCCCCGACCGGCGGGCCGTTGTAGGGGTCGAGACGCGTGCGATCGGCCTGACCGACCCAGGTGAAGTTCCCGATGTTGAGCGAGCCGAACAGCCCGGCGGTGTTCAGGTCCTCGCTGAGCCCGGGGTGCGTGTAGGCCGAGACACCCGTGGTCGCCGCGACAGGACCGACGCGGAAGCGCACGCTCGCGAGACCCGAGACCGCCAGCCGGCGGTCGTTATCGAGCGTCGAGCCGCGGCTGCCGTTCACGAGCGCCACCTGGAGATCGCCGAGCTTGGGCGCCAGACCGATTTCGATGCCGGCGTCCGAGTTCACCGGCGGCGTGAAGCCCTCGAAGGCGCGCACGAACATCGTGTGGTCGTCGAACTTCCAGCCGTAGGGCGGCACGAAGCGCCCGCCCTTCACGTAGCCGTCCCACGGCAGCACGTGGGCGAGTGAGTAGAACTCGTAGGTGTTCGAGACCCCGCGCTTGAAATACAGCAGGTACTTGGGGTCGAACTGGAACGCCAGGTGAACATCGCCCTGCATGGGGAAGAACCCCTGCTGCGACGCCGTGTTGGAGCTCTCCGAGAACAGCATGAACTGGTTGCGGAAGTCGGCACCGATGGTGATGTGCTTGTTGAGATGCGCGTCGAGCAGCGTGAACGCTCCGGGCTTGGCCGGCGCCATCGCCAGCTCCTTGGGCACGAGGTCCTGTGAGGCATACGCCGAACGCATGCCCCCGCCGGTGGGATTGACGTGGCACAACATGCAGTTCTGCTCGTAGCGTGCCGCATAGCGCGGCACCGCGCCCGCCTGCCATGCCGGCAGGAGCGCGAACAACGCCAGCGTGCCGATGAACCCCAGCGCCCAACGTCTGGTGCGTGCCATGCTCCGCCTTCCGAGTGAGACCCGGCTAAGTGAGACCCGGCTAATTGTCGTGCGCCCCTTCGATGATCCAGATCCGGAACTTCTCACGTTCAGCCAGCGCCAGCCCCGCGGTGCCCTGCGGCATCGCGGCGCCGTACTGGCGCGTGTTCGCGATCTTGCCGTACACCACCGAGTTCACCGTATCGAACGGCTTGATATACGGCTGGCGGTAGGTCGGACTGACGACGTTCACCATGTCGCCCGCCCGGCTCCAGCCGTGGCAGGTGGTGCACTGGCGAACGGTCAGGATGGGCGAGATGTCGCGCGCGAACGATACACTGGTGGCGTCTGCGCCCACGGTCACGATCGGGTTGCCAGCGCCCGTGAGGACCGTGCATGCGAAGCGTCCGCCCGCGCTCGGCGTGAACTGCAGCGTGACGACGAGCGAGTCCCCCACGGGAATGCGGCGTGCGCCATTGCCGCCCAGGAACTGCAGCTCGCCGCACGGCGCGGTGACGTCGACGTCGACGGGTGCGGTGCCGCGGCTGTAGAGCTTGAACACCGCGATCTTCGCGGTGCCCACGGCGGTCGTGCCGAAGTCGACCGTGGACGTCGAGGCGACGCACAGGCCGGCTGGCGCGGGCGTGCCGTTGCCGCTGAGCGCCACCGGGCGCAGGCCGGCGCCGAGCGTGAGGTCGCACGCGGCGGCCCCGACCGCGCTGGGCGTGTAGCGCACCACCACGGTGTGCACGTTCCCCGGCGCGACCGTGTAGGCGCCGCCGCCGGACTCGATGCTGAAGTCCGGGCAGGTCACGGCCGCCACGCCGTGCAAGTCGGCTTCACCCGAGTTCGACAGCGTCACGCTCGACGAGGCAGCGCCACCCACGGGCACGGTACCGAAGTCGAGTGTCGCGACCGAGATCTCCGCGCGCGGGAACAGGCGCAGCGGATCGCCGAGATCGGAACAGCCGGCCAGCGCGAACAGTGCGGACAGCAGGGCGAAGCACGCCCACCGGAACGAGTGGCGTCGCAGGGTCATGGGCCATTGAGGCTAGCGGAACGCGAACGCCATGGGCAACCTCTTCGGCGGACGCGGTTTCTGGCGACCCGAGCGCTGTTCAGTGGGGGTGTTCCCGTGATCCAGACCCACACGAGCGACGGCGCTCGCGAACCCGCGGGCGATCGCCCCGCGCGGGCGGTCAGCTTCGGCCCGGCGGACCACCCGTCAGCCGGCGAAGTGATCCCAGCCGCGCGCCACGAGCGGGCGTTCGACACCGTCGCGCGTTCGCAGCCACAGGCCCGGCCCGGCGCCGACCTCACCAATGGCGGTGAGCTGCACGCCGGCCTCGGCGGCCACCGCCGAGCAGGCCTGCCACGCCGCGGGTTCGATCGCCAGCAGCAGCTCGTAGTCGTCACTCGCCGACAGCGCCAGGTGCGCCTGCAATCCCGCCTCACCCGCGGGCAGCGGGCCACGCTCCTGGCCGGCGAACGCCGACAGCGTGCGCGCCGCCGAGCGGAACGGCTCGTCCGCGGGCAATCGCGATTCGTCCACGATCGCACCCATGCCGCTGGCCGCGCACAGGTGCGCCAGATCGGCGGCCAGCCCGTCACTGATGTCGACCGCGGCGCGCACCCCGCCGGCGGCCGCGAGCGAGCGCGCCAGCCGGACGCGCGACGCCGGCAGGATGAAGCGCTCGGCGATCTCGAGTGGCGCACGCTCGCGCGACGGCGGTTCAGCCCACAGCGCGAGCGCCAGGAACGCCGCCGCGCTCCCGGGCACTCCGGTCACCGCCAGCACATCGCCGGGGAGCGCTCCGGCACGCGTCCAGGCGCGGCCGCGCTCGACTTCGCCGAGCAGCGTCAGTGTGGCCGTGAACGCCCCATCGCCGGCGGCCAGGTTGCCCCCCACAATGGCAGCGCCGGCACCGGCCAACTCGCGCGCACAGGCACGCTCCAACATGCGCACCTCGTTCTCGCTCCACGACCGCGGCACCGTGAGCGCGATCGTCGCCCAGCGCGGCTCGGCGGCCATGGCCGCGAGGTCCGAGAGGTTGGCGGCCGCGAGCCGGGCGCCGGTCTCGCCGGTCGTGAGCAGGTCGCGGCGGAAGTGCCGGCCCTCGACGAACGTGTCGGTGGTCACGACCAGGTCGAGACCGTCGCGGGGCCGCAGCACGGCCGCGTCATCACCCGGGCCGACGATGACACCCTCGCCTCGCGGCAGCGCCGAGAGGAGCGTGGCAATGCGTTCGAACTCCCCGCGCGGCTCAGCCACGAGACTCCTCGCTGCGCATCACCGGTGCACGCGCCACGAGACGCGCGGCCGCACGGCGGACGGGCGGCTCATGCCCGGCCATGGCGTTCGGCCTGCTCGCGGTGGGACGGCATCAGCGTCGCGAACGCCACCGCTGCCGCGAGGGCGAGCAACGCTCCGAGCGCGAACGGCGCCTGCGGGCCGACGCGCTGCCACAGCACGCCGGCGACCAGGCTGGCCGGCAGCAGCGCGAAGCCGACGGCAGCGTGGTAGGTGCCGAACGCGGTCGCACGGCGCGCGCGCGGCACGAGGTCGGTGATCAGGCTCTTGGCCTGGCCATCCATGAGCGCGGTGTGCATCGCGAGCACCGTGAATGCCACGGCCACGCCCGCGCGCGACGGCGCGAATGCCGCGATGCCATAGGCGAGCGCGTACAGCAGATAGCCGGCGAGCAGCAGCGGGCGGCGGCCGGCACGGTCCGAGAGCCAGCCGAACGGCAGCGACAACAGCGCGGCGATGAGGTTGTAGGCCAGATAGACCAGGGCCACACCGCCGGCACTGAAGCCGACGTGCTCGGCGCGCAACAGCAGGAACGCCATGCTCGAGTTGCCCAGTTGGAACAGCACGTCGGCCGAGACGAAGCGTGCGAAGTGCGGTCCGAGCGGTTCACGGCTCGCGGCGTGCTCGGCCGCGGTGCGCGGCTTCGCGCGCGGCGCGCGCACCATCACGACCAGCACCAGCACGGCGATCGCGGCAGGCACCGCCGAGACCAGGAAAATACGGCGGTAGCCCTCGGCTCCGAGCGCCGACCAGCGCCCCAGCAGCCACCACGCCACCAATGGCCCGATCGCGGCACCCATCGTATCCATGGCCCGATGCAGCCCGAACGCGCGCCCGAGCCCGCTGTCCGCGGTCGAGTCGGCGATCAGCGCGTCGCGCGGCGGCGTGCGCAGCGCCTTGCCGACACGGTCGCCGAAGCGCAAGCCCAGCATGGCCGGCCACGTGCCCGCAAACGCCATGCACGCCTTGCACACGCCCGACAGACCGTAGCCGCCGATGATGAACGGCTTGCGGTGTCCGATGCGATCCGAGACGCGTCCCGAGACCATCCGCAGCACCGAGGCCGTGCACTCGGCAATGCCTTCGATGAGCCCGAGGCTCGCGACCGAGGCGCCGAGCGTGGCGGTGATGAACAGCGGCATCACCGGCACCAGCATCTCGCTCGAGATGTCGGTGAAGAATGACGTCAGCCCGAGCGCGATGACATTGGGGTGAAATCCCGCGATGCCGCGCGCCGCGGGCTCCGCCGCAGTCGCCGCCGCGGGTGCGCCCGAGCCCGCCGGCTCCGGCGTCGGGTCAGTCATGCAGTGGTCGTGCTCGAGCGCTCATCGCATCGCTCCGCATCGGGGGGGTCACATCGGGGACGACCGGCGCCCTGGACCGCGAGGCCCGGCGGCCGCTGACGCGGCGCCGGGCCCACTGTATCGCAACTGGCGGGCGGAGCTACTCGATCTCCTTGACCTCGAGCGCACCCAGCCCAGCCAGCGCCCGCTTGGCCATCTCGCCGTTCGTGACCACGAGGACCTTGACGTCCTGTGTGCAGAAGTACGTCTTCAGCACGCGCTTGACGTCGTCCTTGGTGACCGCGCTGATGCGCGCCGGGTAGCTGGCGATGAAGTCCTGCGGGAGGTTGAAGAACTCGGCGTTCGCGATCTCGCCCGCGAGTTCGTCCGGCGACTGCAGGCCGAGCGGGAACTGGCCCTTGAGGTAGTTCCGCGACTTGTCATACTCGGCGTCGGACGGACCCTCGTCGACCAGCTTCTGCACCTCGACGAACACCGCGTCGATGATCTTCCGCAGCGTCTCGTTCTTGGTGAACGTGGTGATGCGGAACGCACCCGCCGCGCGGTTCATCCGGAACCCGCTGCCGATGCTGTAAGTAAGACCCTGCTCGACGCGGATCGAGTTCACCAGGCGCGACGTGAACCCCGCCCCGCAGATGGTGTTGGCGACCTGGATGGCATACCAATCGGGATGGTTGCGCGGCACCGCGGGGCACATCATGCGGATCTGCGTCTGGGTGGCCTCGGGCTTGTTGATGATGCGCACCTGACGGCCGTGCTGCGCCGCGGCGGGGCCGTAGGGGTCGGCCGCCGGGGCCGCACCCGATGGCTTCCAGCCCGCGAACGCGGTCTTGAGCGAAGCCACGAGCGACGCCGGTTCGACATCGCCGACCACGACCAGCACCGAGCGCTCGGGCGTGATGTGCTCGCGCTGGAAGCGCACCACGTCGTCGCGCGTCAGCCCTCGGAGGCTTGCCTCCCGGCCGACGGCCGGGTGGGCGAGCGGGCTGTCCGCCCAGAACCATTGCGCCATGGCGTTGTCGGCGATCACCGATGGCTCGCTCCTGTCCGAGGCGATCTGGCCGATGGTCTCGGCCTTCTTGCGCTCGAAGTCCTCGGCCCCGAACGCTGGCGACACGATGACATCGCGGAACAGCTCGAGTCCGAGCGCCAGGTCCTTCTTGAGCACCTCACCACTCACCACCAGCTGCTCAGCGCCGGCACTGGCGTTCAGGGAGCCGCCCACGAACTCGATGTCGTCCGCGACCTGTCGCGCCGAGCGCTTGCCCGCGCCTTGCGTGAGCAGCTCGGACGTCAGCCGGGCGAGACCCTCGCGGCCGGCCGGGTCGTCCACCGACCCGGCGCGGGCGACGAGCCGGAAATCCACGAGCGGCAGTCGTGATGTCGGCACCACCACCACCTGCAGCCCGTTCGGCAGCGTCGTACGCAGCCATGCCGCGGCGGGCTTCCGGACCGCCGGCGCGGCGGCCAGCGGCGTTGCCATGAGCACCGCGACACACAGGGCGGCCAGCGGCCACGCCGTGCGCGCCTTCGGATCCAACAGGCTGCGCGCGATCATGGCTGGGCCTCCTTCCCCACTTCGAGTGGCACGAGCACGGAGACCGTGCGGCGATTGGCATCGAACACCTGCTTCGCGACACGGCGGCAGTCGGCGGCGGTCACCGCGCGATAGCGCTCGATGGCCGAGAACATCTTCCGGTAGTCGCCGTGCACGTGCTCGAAGAAGCCGAGCGTCTGGCCGGCGCCGTTGTTGGTCTTGAGCGCGCCAATGAAACCCGACTCCGCCTGATTGCGCGCCTTCTGCAGCTCGCGCTCGCTGGGGCCGTCGGTGGCGAGCCGCTCGATCTCGGCGTACAGCGCCTTCTCGCCCTCAGCGGCCGTCTTGCCCGGCTTCATCTCGACGTAGAACTCGAACAGCCCCGGCTCGAGCCCGGCGCGGAACGAAGCGCTCGCGGACAACGCGACCTGCTGGTCGTACACCAGCGCCTGGTGCAGGCGCGACGACTCGCCGCCCGACAGCACGTTCGAGAGCACGTCGAGCACCCAGATGTCGTCGCTCGCGACCGACGGGGCCTTGTAGCCGGCCTGGAACGACTCCGTCTCGGACGGATAACGCACCGCGACGCGCCGTTCGCCGTGCTGTTCCTGCTCGGCGTTGACCGGCGCGGGCGGCGGCGTCTGGCGCGGGATCGAGCCGAACGCGTGTGCGATCTTCGTCTTGGCGTCGGCCGCATCGAAGTCGCCCACCAGCAGCAGGATGCAGTTGTTGGGCGCGTAGTAGGTGCGGAAGTAGTCCACCATCTCGTCACGCGTGATGCGCTCGAGGTCCTTCATCCAGCCGACGACCGGCCAGTGATAGGGCGAGGCCTGGAATGCCGCGGCATAGAGCGCTTCGTCGAGCAGGCCCGGCACCGAGTTGTCGGTGCGGAAGCGGCGCTCTTCGCGCACGACCTCGACTTCACTCTTCAGGAGGTCGGGCAACAGCGACAACTCGCGCATGCGGTCGGCATCCAGCTCGAGCATCTTGTCGAGCGACTCCTTGCCGCCCTCTTCGTAGTACGCGGTCATGTCACGGCTGGTGAACGCATTGGAATACGCGCCCCGTGTTTCGAGCTGGCGGTCGTACTCCTTGGGCGGCACGTTCTTCGAGCCGTTGAACATCATGTGCTCGAAGAAGTGCGACAGACCGGTGATGCCCTGGCGCTCGTTGCGCGAGCCGACCCGGTACCACTGCCAGAAGCACACCACCGGCACGGTGTGGTCCTCGTGCAGGATCACGGTGAGCCCGTTGTCGAGCGTGTAGCGCTCCACCGGGTACGTGGCGGGCGACAGCGCCGGCGCTGGTGCCGCGGCGGGCTTGCCCGCGGCGGACTTGTCCGCTGCGAGTACGGGTGCGGCCAGCATCAGCACCATCCCGAACGGGATGAGTCGGCGTGGCATGGAGCCTCCGGTGCACGTGGGATGACAGCGTGTGTGGAACGGCTGGAAGCTAGGCGGACGGCCGTCCCGCCACAAGCCGAGCGGGCCGGACGCCCGCGCCCGCCGGACCGGCGCGGGCGCTTGGCACGCAATTGGCATCCCGTCAGAGAACGCGCTAGCTTGAGGTCCATGACCTCCACGAAGGCCCGCAACACCGCTGATGCCCCCGTCGCGGACGATCCTGTCGCCGCGCGCATCCGCACGCTGCGCATGTCGCAGGGCCTGTCGTACAAGAAGCTCTCGGAGGCCTCCGGCGGGCTCGCGACCTCGTTCCTGTTCAACATCGAGCATGGCCGCAAGGTGCCCGGCGAAGAGGTCGCCGCGCGCATCGCGATCGCGCTCGGCGACAGCGCGTACGAGCAGCTCTATCGCGCGTGGGCACGGGTCAAGAGCCGCGGGCGCAACGGCCGCGGTGACCACGAGTCCATGCTCGGCGCCTGGGAACGACTGCGCGCGGGCTTCGGCATCACCGATACCGCCGCGGCTGAAACCGCCGTGGCACCGGCGCTCGAGCGCAACGCAGGCGACGCGACGCGCGATGCCGGCCGGCTGCGCGTGCCCGTGCTCGCCACCGCATCGGACCCCGGCGACGGCGTGCGCCCCGGCCCCGAACTCGTGGTCAACACGCTCAGCCTCGACCCGTCGTGCTACGGCCACGATGCCGGCCTCGCCCGCGAGCGTTTCGTGCGGCTGCGCCGGCCGTTCGCGTTCCCGCTCGAAGCCGAGCAGGCGGCGCGTGCTCCGGGGCTGCCGGCCGGCTACCTGGCGGTGGTGACGCGCGAGCCGCTCGCCGACGGCATGCCCGACGCGGTCTATGTCGTGCGCGTCCACGGCCGGCTCGAAGTCGTGACCGCACAGGCCTTCCGCGGCGCACCGCTGCCGGGCCCATTGCAGGCGGCGGGACTCACGGATCCCGCGGCGCTGCGCGCCGCGCTGGTCGGCCGCATCGACCTGCTGCTGCCCGACGTCCGCCGGTAGGCATGCGCGCCTCCGCGCGGCTCGGACTCCTGGTCGCGCTGCTCGCGTGTGCATCGTCGTGCGCGCGTGATGGCGACGCCATCCGCGTCTCCGGCACCATCGAGATGGACGAGGTCGACATTGCATCGTTCGTCGGCGGCCGTTTGCTGCGCATCGCGGTGGTCGAGGGCGACACCGTGCTCGCCGGCGACACGCTCGCGGTGCTCGGCCGCGGCGAGATCGCGGCCGAACTCGCGGCGCAGGCCGCGCAGACCGAACGCGCGCAGTCGGAAGCGCGCGACCTGCAGCAGGGCGCCCGGCCCGCCGAACTGATCATCGCGCGCGAAGGCGCACGCGCCGCCGAGGCCGAGCTGCAACTGGCGCAGCTCTCGTACGACCGCACGGAGCGGCTGACGAAGACCGGAGTCACCGCACCAGCCGAACTCGACCGGGCGCGCGCCACGCGGGACGCGGCCCGGGCACGCGCCGCGGGCGCTCAGGAACAGGTCCGCCTGCAGGAGGACGGCTTCCGCCGCCAGCAGGTCACCGCGGCCAGACAGGGCGCCACGGCCGCGCTGGCGCAACTGGCCGGGGCGCGCAGCCGCGCCAACGAACTCGTGCTCACCGCACCGCGGCGTGGTGTGGTGCTGCTGGTCAACTACGAAGTGGGCGAACTCGTGCCGCCGTCCGCGCCGGTGCTGACACTCGGGGATCCCGATTCGCTGTGGATGCGCGTCTATGTCGCAGCGCCCAAGCTCACGAAGCTGCGTCTCGGGGCCAGCGCAGAAGTGCGGCCGATCGGTATCAAGACGCCGTTCGCCGGACGCGTCGTGAGTATCGCGAGCGAGGCCGAGTTCACGCCGCGCTCCGCCCTGACCGAGGAAGAACAGGCCAATCTCGTGTTCGGCGTGAAGCTCGCGCTGGCGCGTTCGGGCGGCGCATTGAAAGCCGGCCTGCCCGCAGACGCCCGCATCCGGCCGGCACCGTGAGCCGCGCACGATGACCGCCGAGGCGCCACTCGACGTCGTCGAGGTGCGCGACCTCGTCAAGCGCTTCGGCGCCATGACGGCCGTGGACCACGTCTCGTTCAGGATCCAGCGCGGCGAGATCTTCGGCCTCCTGGGTCCCAATGGCTCCGGCAAGACCACCACCATCCGCATGCTGTGCGG
>JANMAX010000018.1:0-36835 GCA_031360075.1 bacterium
GCGCGCCTGATGCGAATCGTGCTTGGAAACGATCTTGTCGAGCGGCCGCCCGATGATGAACAGCACGATGCCGGCGACGACCGCGATCGTGGTCATGAGCTGGAAGAACTGGGCGTGCGGCATCTTCTCGTAGAACGTGCCCAGGTAGCCGGTCATGTAGTTGCCGATGAAGTTGGCGAGGAACCACACGCCCATCATCATCGACACCATGCGCACGGGTGCGACCTTCGTGACGAACGACAAGCCGATCGGCGACAGGTACAGCTCCCCGAACGTGTAGATGACCGTGCTGCCCACCAGCCACATGATGCTGCGCTTGGCTTCGGGCGACGCCAGGCCATTCGCCGCCACGATCATGATGATGAAGCCCAGGCCCAGCAACACGCAGCCGATGGCCATCTTCGTGAGGCTCGAGGGTTCTTTGCCGGTCCTGGCCTGTTGCGCCCAGAACCACGTCAGCACGGGCGTGAACAGGAAGATCATGAACGGGTTGAACGACTGGTACCAGGACGATGGAATCGTCAGGCCGAAGAAATTCCAGCGCGTGTTGACGTCCGCCCACAGCTGCAGCGTGTTGCCCTGCTGTTCGTAGACCGCCCAGAACGACGCAACGATGGCGCACGCCACGATGATGGCCATGATGCGCAGCCACTCCTCGCTCGTGATCTTCTGCTTCACGGCAGCGACCTCGGCCCGGCGTTGCGCGAGCACGTCGGGCGCCAGGTACTTCTGGTTCATCATGTAGAAGATCAGGCCCAGCACCATGCCGACGCCGGCGGCGCCGAAGCCATAGTGCCAGCCCACGGTCTGTCCGAGCGTGCCGCACACCAAAGGTGCCAGGAACGCACCAAGGTTGATGCCGACATAGAAGATCGAGAACGCGCTGTCGCGGCGCTTGTCACCCGGCGCGTAGAGCAGCCCGACCTGCGTCGAGATGTTCGGCTTGAAGCAGCCATTGCCGAGGATCAGGAACATGAGCGCTGGGAAGAACATGGACTCGACGGCCATGAGGAAGTGCCCGATGGCCATGAGCACGCCACCGATGACGACCGTTCGGCGCTGACCCAGCACGCGGTCGGCCAGCAGCCCGCCGAAGAACGGTGTGAAATACACGAAGCCGGTGTACAGGCCATAGATCCATGACGACAGCGGCTGCGCCGACCAGGTCGTGTGGAACAGGCTCTCGTAGGCGCCACGCACCGCGTCGAACCCGAGCAGGTGCGCTCCCAGGTCGGGCTGCTTGAACAGGTAGTTCACCATGTAAAGAATCAGCAGCGAACGCATCCCGTAGTAGGAGAAGCGCTCCCACATCTCGGTCAGGAACAGGACGAACAGTCCCTTGGGGTGCCCGAGGAACATCTCCTCCATGGCACCACCGCGGGAAGACGGCGTCGCAGTGGACATCGGATGAGCCTCCGGTGACAGGTGGGAAGGGTTGAGCGCGCGGCAGCATATCCGGGTCCGGGGTCCGGTTGCCATGCCGGATTGCCGCCGGGGTGCCGGGCGGGGTGTTCCCGGGGGTGGGCGCCGGACCCGGCTTCGAGGCTGCGCGCCCGACCGGGTCGGGGCTCCGGCATGGCCACCGGCCCGGCGCGCATGTAACTTGACCGGGACCCACCCACTTCATCACTCCCGTCCGTGAGGCTCCGCATGCCCGCCACCAGCCAGCAGACTTCGGTGCTCGAGCGCTTCCTGCGCTACGTGCAGATCGACACCACCTCGGATCCCGCCTCGGTCACGGTGCCGAGCACGGCCAGGCAGCTGGTCCTGCTCGACCTGCTGGTGGATGAACTCAAGGCGCTCGGGCTGAGTGATGCGGCGCGCGACGAGTTCGGCATCGTCATGGCCACTCTGCCCGCCACTTCGGCGAAGCCGAACGTTCCGGTGATCGGCTTCCTGGCGCACGTCGATACCTCGCCCGAGATGAGCGGTGCCCACGTCAAGCCGATCGTGCATCGAGCCTACGATGGACGCGACATCGTGCTGCCAGAAGATCCGAGCGTCGTGCTGTCACCGAAGGACGACGTTGAACTGGCCGCACGCCGCGGCGACGACATCGTGACCGCTTCGGGCACCACGCTGCTCGGCGCCGATGACAAGTCGGGAGTCGCCGTGGTGATGGCGGCGGTCGAGCACCTAGTGAAGCACCCGGGTATTGCCCGCGGGGCGCTGCGGATCGCGTTCACACCCGATGAAGAGATCGGCCGCGGTGTGCGGAACTTCGATGTGAAGCGCTTCGGCGCGCACTGCGCGTACACGCTCGATGGCGCCAGTCTGGGTACGCTCGAAGCCGAGACGTTCAGTGCCGACGCCATGACGGTGACGTTCCAGGGCCGCAACACGCACCCCGGGTTCGCGCACGGTGTCATGGTGAACACGGTGAAGATCGCCGCGGATTTCGTCAACCGGCTGCCCAAGGACAAGCTGAGTCCCGAACGCACGAAGGATCGCGAGGGCTTCGTGCACCCGCACGACGTCACGGCGACGGTCGACCGCACGAGCGTGCACTTCATCATCCGCGACTTCGAGACCGCGCAACTTGCCGTGAAGGAGGACTACCTGAAGCAACTCGCCGACGACACGGCGAAGGACTGGCCCGGCGCAAGCGTGAGCTTCGAGGTCACCGAGCAGTACCGCAACATGCGCGACATCATCGCGAAGACCCCGGCGATCGTGGACCTGGCGCGCGAGGCCATCCGCGAGGCCGGCGTCACGCCGCTCGACGGCCGCATCCGTGGCGGCACCGACGGTTCGATCCTGTCCGAGATGGGTTTGCCCACGCCGAATCTGTTCTCGGGCCAGCACCGCTTCCATTCGCGTTACGAGTGGACGAGCGTGCAGGAGATGGAACTCGCGGTGAAGATGGTGGTGAACCTGGCGCAGGCGTGGGAGCGGCGCGCGTAGCCGCGCGGCAGGCTCAGACCGCGAACTTGAACAGCATGACGTCGCCGTCAGCGACGACGTATTCCTTGCCTTCCATGCGGTAGACGCCCTCGGCCCGGGCTGCCGCGATGCTGCCGCAGCGGGTCAGGTCGGCGTAGGCGACGGTCTCGGCCTTGATGAAGCCGCGCTCGAAGTCGGAGTGGATGACGCCTGCGGCCTTGGGTGCCGTATCGTTCTCGTGGATCGTCCAGGCGCGGACTTCTTTTTCGCCGGCGGTGAAGTAGGTGCGCAGGCCGAGCAGGTGGTAGGTCGCGCGGATCAGCGCGCCGATACCGCTCTCGGTGACCCCCAACTCCTTGAGGAACTCAGCGGCTTCCTCGGCGGACAGGTCCACCAGGTCGCTCTCGATCTGCGCGCTGATCACGACCGCCTCGCACGCCAGGTGCGTCTTCACGTAGTCGCGCACCTTCTGCACGAACGGGTTGGAATCGGCGGTCGCCAGGTCGGATTCACGCACGTTGCACGCGAAGATGGTGCGCTTGTCGGACAGCAGGAAGAACGTCTGGGCGATGGCCTTCTCTTCCGGCGTGAGCTCGACCATGAGCGCGGGCGTGCCTCGGCCGAGCGCGTCCTCGAGCTTGCCCAGCACGGCTTCCTCGGACGCCGCCGTCTTGTCGCCCCGTTTGACGTCCTTCTGCACGCGGTCACGCCGGCGCTTGACCGTATCGTAGTCGGCCAGCATGAGTTCGGTGTTGATGACTTCGATGTCGCGCACCGGATCGATGGTGCCGCTGACATGATGAATGTCGGCGTCCTCGAAGCAGCGCACCACCTGCACGATGGCGTCGACCTCGCGGATATGCGTGAGGAACTTGTTGCCGAGCCCCTCACCCTGGCTGGCGCCTTTCACGAGGCCGGCGATGTCGACGAACTCGATGACCGCCGGGATCACGACATTGGTCTTGGCGATCTTCTGCAGCACGGACAGGCGCGCGTCGGGGACGGTCACGATGCCGACGTTGGGATCGATGGTGCAGAACGGATAGTTGGCGGCCTCGGCCTTGCGCGTGCGCGTCACGGCATTGAACAGCGTGGACTTGCCCACGTTCGGCAACCCGACGATTCCGGCTCTCAGCATGGCGAATGGGCTCTCACGGCAAGGGGGGGTGCGACCAGGGTGGCGGTCGCGGTGCACGGCATCGCGGACGTGCGGTGGGGAGCGCGATCGCGCTGGGCTTCGGTACACGGGCACAGGAACCGGAATCATAATCCCATGCGGTCTTGGCGTCACGCGGCGCGGGCAGCGGCGTAGGACAGGGGCCACGCACCGCGACAGCAGGAAAGTGCAGTTCCCGGGAACCTTCTTGCGGTGGGCGTCGTTCGGGGTGGCAGCGCCCCCACGCATCCATCAACAGCCCCTCACGGAGGTCCGCCATGAAGTCCAGCTACGCGCTTCGACTTGCCACTCTAACGCTCGCCATCGGCGCACTCGCGCTCGCCGGGTGCTCCAAGGGCACCTCGCTCTCCGGCCCCGCCACCGACGCCACGCTCGCGGCGCGCGCGGCCGATGCCACGCGTGGCGGCGGCAGCCGCCTGTTCGTCACCAGCGGCCGTGAGAACAGCGACGGCACCGTGACACTGCCGCTGCACCGCGGCACCAGCAATGGGCGCACCGTGTGGTTCATCGTGCTCGATGCCTCGAGCGGCGATGCTGCGCAGAAGTGGGGTGTCAACGAGTCGCAGAAGCTGAGCCACCTGCGCGGCACGACCGCGGTGCAGAACGCCGGCATGACGAATGGCGTCATCGAGTTCCCGGCCAGCGTCGACTTCACGCCGGTGCGCTCGGTCACGGCCGGCCCCACGGGCTTCCCGCCTGCGGGCTTCAGCATCGGTGCGCGCGGTGAGCCGGGCTATTCGCCGTTCCTGCAACTCGCCGACGGCACGATCATCAACGCGCCGATCATCGCCAACGAGAGCGGTCAGGCCGACAAGGTGAAGCGTATCGATACCGCGGCCGGCACGGTGGACTTCGAGGAGACCGACGGCTTCAGCGGCGGCAAGCCGGTGCGCTACGTGAGCACCGATGCCTCGATCGAACTTGCGGCGGCGCTCGAGAACGTCACCTACGCCCCGGCGATCGACGCGGCTCCGACAGTGGGACAGGACGGCACCGACCAAGCGCGCAGCGGCCTGATCGCGTTCGTGAACGGCCAGCTTGGCGCGAACAATCCCAACCGTCAGGGCCTGAACTCGGCCGTGCTCGACGGGCTTGCGCCGCTCAACATCCTGCGCTGGGCGCCGAACCAGGGCCGCTACAGCCCGATCTGGGACGTGCATCCGGCGGCGTGGACGGATCAGGCCATTGCATCGGGCCAGAACACGCGCCAGACGGACTTCGGCACCGTGCAGGGCCTGGTCGACAAGGGCCTGGTCACGGGACCCGGCGGTGCGAAGTTCGGGGCCGCGGGCTTCGTCGTGAACTGCCCGATCATCAGCCAGCGCTGAATCCCACCGTCGTCCTGAAGCGAACGAGGCGCGCCGTGCAAGCGGGGCGCCTCGTCGCGTGCCTGGACTCACTCGCGATCCGCGGCGTAAAGGGGCGGATGGTCGATCAGGTGCTTCGCATGATGGACTTCGGATTCGGCCGTTCACTCGGCGTGCGCTGCCAGCACTGCCACGACCTCGGCCACTGGGCAGATGAGGACAAGCCGACGAAGCAGGTGGCGCGCGACATGATGGAGATGACGTCGCGCATCAACGGCGAACTGCTCACGAACATCAAGAACCTGAAGAGCGAGCACCCGGGCATCAACTGCTCGACGTGCCACCGCGGGACGCCACGTCCGGGGACCGGGCCCATGGGAGCTGGGGGTCCGGGCGGTCGCCGCTGACGTTTCGGGCTGGCGCGGCCGTCGACCTGCTTGCGACTGCCACGCATCTCACATGCTCGGCTGGCGGTTCATGAAGCGTCCGGGCTAGTGTGCCCGTCATGAACCCCATTCTCGAAGAGCTTATCCGGACGGGTGTGTCGCCCACGCCTCAAGGCGGGAGCGTGCCGTTGCAGTCGCATGTGCTCGCAGACGAGGCCGAGTTCATCTCGAACGTGGTGCGCGGGTTGCAGCCGCGCGCCACGCTCGAGATCGGGCTCGCGATGGGGTGCTCCGCGCTCGCCATCTGTGACGCCATCTCGGCCACTCCGCAGGCCCGGCACATCATCATGGACCCGCGTCAGCATGCGCAGCCGCTGTGGGGCGGCATCGGGCTGCATAACCTGTCGCGCGCCGGATTCTCACCGCTCGTTGACTTCCTCGAGCAACCGTCGCACCGCGGGCTGGCGCAACTCGAAGCCGAAGGCAGGCGGGTACAGTTCGCGTTCATCGACGGCTTCCACACGTTCGACTACACGCTCGTCGACTTCTTCCTTGTCGACCGCGTGCTTGAAGTCGGCGGCGCCGTGGCGTTCGACGACGCCGACTGGCCGAGCGTGCGCCGGGTGGTGCGCTACGTGGCGACGAACCTGTCGTACACCGTGCACGCCGTGATGCCGCCGCGGAGTGACCGCTGGAGCGCGGCCCGGCGCACGTACGAGGCGGTGCGCGGGGTGGCCGGCGCGGTGCTCGGAGCGTCGGCGCGGCTGCCGGGGGTCGGGCGTGTCGTGGAGGCGGCGTTCACTCCCGAGTGGCGCGGCATCGATGCCCGGCTCGGGCTGGGAGGACCGTGTGTGGTGCTCCGGAAGACGGCGGAGGACTCGCGCCGCTACGACCATCACGTCGACTTCTAGCGGGGGGCATTCGTGAATCGTGGCCTGCGTAGGCGGGCTGCCCACGAATCGCCGCAACCCGCCAGTTGACGCAACGACCGGGCCCGGCACACACCTTCGTGCGCTGGGCCCGGTTCGTTCGTGATCTTGCCTTCGTCCGACGGCGTCGCGGGCGGCGCGAGCAGAGGCTCGCACGCGCCTCACTGCCGTGTCGCGGTCCTCGACACCGAGCGCACGTAAGCGACGACGTCGCGGATCTGCGCGGGCGACATCGTCACCGTCCATGCAGGCATGAACGTCGACTTCTTGAAGTGCCCGCCACCGCGCGACACCACCGCGAACAGCTCCTTGTCGGTGCGCGTGGCGATGTAACTCGAATCGGTCAGGTCGCGCGGGCGGATCTGGTGTTCGCTCCACAGCCGCTCGCCGATGGGGCCGTCGCCCTTCGCGAACGCCCCATGGCACGCCGAGCAGTGGTGTACATAGAGCGTGCGGCCGTCCGCGGACGAACCGGCAGGTGCGGCCAGGTACTGCTGCAGCGTGGCGTTCGGGATTGCCGGGTGCGCGGCCGACAGCGAGCCGACATACACCGTGAGCCCCTCGACCAGTTCGGGGCCGAGCAGGTCGCCCCACGCCGGCATCAGGTTGGACCGCCCAGTGTGCGCGCCGCCCTTGGCGATGACGTTCCGCAGATCAGCTGCGCTCAGCGTGTTCATGCGTTCGCCGTCGTTCAGCCGCGCGACCTTGACGCCCTTCTGCAGCATGGCGGCCGCGACCTCGCCATCGCCGTTGCCCGTGTTGCCGTGGCACATGGCGCAGTAGGCGAGGTAGGTCCGCTGGCCGAGTTCGAGCTTGGCGAGGGTGGCAAGGGAATCCGCGACGCGGGCGGAGTCCGCGGCGGCGGTGGCGCTGGTGCCGGAGGTCTTCGGCTGGCAGCCGACGGCGGCGACGATGAGCAGCACAGCCACGAAGCAGGGACTCAGGGCGCGCATGGAATCCTCTCGATGCGGGCCGGCGGCTCGAGGACGATGGGACCAAGTGCCGTGCGGCACCGCTTGTTACTCGGCTGGGTGAACGTCTGACCCGGATCATCGACCCGTGCCTGGGCACGCGACAATGCGCCACAAGGACCATGAGCAGGACACCCATCGACCGAACGGACAGCGGACCGGTGAGAACCGCGCACCCCGCGCGAACAGCACCCCTCGCGCGAACCGCGCACGTCGAGGTGTGCCACCGGGGCGGGCACCTCACCAAAGCCGAACATACGCTGTCCACCCGCCGATTCGCGAATGCCCCCGGACATGCCGGGCGGCGGCCGCGGCGCGCGCGCGGTGTCACTTGCCGGGGCGTGCGCCATTCCGTAGCGTGGCGCCCCCTATGAACTTCGACCCGAGCACCCTCCCCAAGCACGACCTCTACCGCCTGCTCATCTCGGCGGTCGTGCCGCGACCGATCGCGTTCGTGTCCACGCTGGCCGCCGACGGCAGCAGCAACCTGGCGCCGTTCTCGTACTTCAATGCCATCTCCAGCGATCCGCCGCTCATCATCATCGCCATCGCCGACCGGATCGGCGATCCCAAGGACACGCTGCGGAACATCCGCGAAACGCAGGAGTTCGTGGTCAACGTGGTCTGCGACACCATCCTCGACGCCATGGTGAGGACCGCGGGTGAATGGCCGCGCCCCGTGAGCGAGTTCGGGCCCGCCCAGCTGACCGCGGCGCCGAGCGAACGCGTGCGGCCGCCCTACGTGCTCGAGTCGCCGCTCCAGCTCGAGTGCCGCTTGCACCGCGAGATCCCGCTGGGGAACAGCTTGTTGATGGTGGGCGAAGTGGTGTTCGTGCGCGTGCGCGACGAGGTCATGACCGATGGCCGCATCGATCCGGTCAAGCTCGCTCCCGTTGGCCGCCTGGGTGGCGAGCTGTACGCGCCGCTCGGCGAGGTCGTGAAGCGCTCGCGCCCCAAGGTGTCGCGCGCGACAGGCGAACTCGAGGGCTGACGCGGGCCGGCCGTGCGGCTAGACTCCGCCACCATGCGACCCTCTCGTTCCAGCGCTCTCGCGCTCGTCTGCGGCCTCACGGCCGCTGCTGTCGTCTTCGCCGCACCCGCCACGAACTCCGACTTCCTCGATCGCTACGCGGCCACGCGCGGCTTCCGCTCGGGTGCCCCGGCCAGCATCGCCATCCCGCGCGACGCCAGCGAAGTGCTGTTCCTGCGCTCGGGGCCGCGCGACCGCGTCCAGAGCCTGTGGTCGTTCGACCCGCGCACGGGCGGCGAGCACGAGATCGTCACCGGCCCGAAGCTGCTGGGCGGCGGCGAGGAGACGTTGTCGCCCGAGGAGCGCGCGCGCCGCGAGCGGCTGCGCATGACCGCGCGCGGGCTGTCGTCGTTCGAACTGTCCAAGGACGGCCGCCGCGTGCTGCTGCCGTACTCCGGCCGGCTGTTCCTGGTCGAGCGCCCGGCCTACTCGGTGCGCGAGGTCGGGGCCGGTGGCGTCGCCGCCGATGGCGCCCACCTGTCGCCCGACGGCACGCAGTTGTCGCTGGTGCGCGCCGGTGAGCTGCGCGTCATCGATCTGGCGAGTGGTGCCGAGCGCTCGATCGCCAAACCCGAGTCGAGCGGCGTCAGCTATGGACTGCCCGAGTTCGTCGCGCAGGAGGAGATGGATCGCTTCGACGGCTACTGGTGGTCGCCCGACTCCAGATGGCTCGCCGTGCAGCGCAGCGATGACGCCGGTGTCGAGCGCCTGCGCATCATGGATCCGTCCAACCCGACCAAGGCGCCCGAGGAGAACCCGTACCCTCGTCCCGGAAGCAAGAACGTCGACGTGCGCCTGGGCGTATACCCCGCCGCGGGCGGCGCGCCGGTATGGGTGCAATGGGATCGCGAGGCCTACCCTTACCTGTGCCGCGTGGTCTGGCCCGATGCCGGCCCGCTCACGATCTACGTCATGGATCGCAAGCAGCAACAGGCATCACTGCTGAGTGTGGATCCGGCCACCGGGCGCACCGCGCCGCTGCTGGGTGAGCGCGATGCGGCGTGGATCAACCTGCCCGACGGCGCGCCCGAGTGGCTGGCCGACGGTCGCAGCATGCTGTGGATCAGCGAGCACGACGACACCGGCCCGGCATTGGATCTGCAGCTGCCCGATGCCACGAGCCGCCGGCTCACGCCGCCCGGCGTGCGCGTGCGCGCGCTGCTCGCGGTCGACCCGCTGCGCGCCGTGGCGTGGGTGCTCGCGAGCGATGAGCCGAGCGAGACGCACCTGTGGTCGGTCGACTTGAAGAAGCCATGGAAGTCCAAGCGCGCGAGCGCCGCCCGCGGGCTGGAGGGCGCGGTGTACTCGCCGACCTGCGCGCTGCGCGTGCGCACCGTGACGCCCGAGCAGGGCGCGACGCGCTGGCTGGTCGAGAGCGCGGACGGCAAGGCGCTCGGTGAGTTGAAGTCGGTGGCCGAGTCGCCCCTCGTCGAACCAGTGGTGGAGTGGACGAACATCGGAGCGGACTCGCTACGCGCGTTCATCGTGCGGCCGCGCGACTACCAGCCGGGGCGGCGCTACCCGGTCATCGACTGGGCGTACGCGGGCCCGCACAGCCAGCGCGTGCTGCGCAACAACCGCCGCTATCTGCTCGAACAGTGGCTGGCCGACCAGGGCTTCATCGTGGTCACCGTCGATGGCCGCGGCACGCCGGGACGCGGACGCGCGTTCGAGCGCGCCATACGGGGCGACTTCATCGGGCCGGCGCTCGAGGACCACAAGACGGCGCTGAAAGCACTGTGTGCGCGCTATCCCGAGATGGATGCGGGACGGGTGGGGGCGTTCGGGTGGTCGTTCGGGGGCTACTACGCAGCACAGGCCGTGTTGCACGCACCCGAGACGTATCGCGCCTCCGTCGCCGGCGCACCAGTCGTGGACTGGCAGGACTACGACACGTTCTACACCGAGCGCTACCTCGGCGTGCCGCCGGACGATTCGACCGCGTACCGCAAGAGCTCGGTGCTGGCCCGGGCCGCCACGCTGGCGCGGCCGCTATTGGTGATTCACGGCACCGCCGACGACAACGTTTATTTCGTGCACAGCCTGAAGCTCGCCGACGCGCTCAACAGGGCCAACCGGTCGTGGGAATTCCTGCCGCTACCGGGCCAGACGCATGTCGTATCGGCCGCCGAGCAGGTGCGTCAGGTGTACGGCCGCGCACTCGAGTTCTTCCACCGCGAGCTGGGCGGCGTCTCGGACGCCGCACCGCCGCGGCCGTGAGCGGCGCAGCGCGGAGCGCGCGCGGAGCCAGGTCCTGAGCGCGGCCACGACCGCGCGCATTCCCGTGCGCACGCCGGAGGATGTCTGGACGTTCACGCAGCGCAACGTGCCGCTGTGGGACATCCTCGAGTTCTTCCCGTCCGATGGCATCGGCCCGCGCGGCCCCAAGGACCCGCCGCGCCCTTACGAAGTGCTGCCCATCACGATCGAGACCGACCTCGGCTGGGCATTCGACTCGGACATCCAGTTCGGCTCATGGGTGCTGCGGCCAAGCTCGCCCAGGCACCCCGGCATGATGAAGTGGTGCCAGGAGCGCGGGCTCGAGCCTGGCGATACCATCGTGTTCGAGCGCCTGGGCGACCGGCGCTTCGCGCTACGGCTGGAAAAGGGCACGACGTAACCCTTCGCGATGAGATCCGCGCGCGTGACGAGAGTGCCGAGGCACGGCTTTGCAGGGTCCGGGGCCGGCCGGAGGGCGGGTGCGGCCGCACGGGCAGCGCCCGCACCCGCGGTGACTCAGGCGGGCAGCTTCGCCAGCACCTCGTCCAAGTCGGGGAAGCGCCCTTCCTGTTTCTTCGAGAACGCCAGCTGCCCATCGACGGTGACCTCGAACTCACCGCCGCTGCCACGCACGAGCGTGGCGTCGATACCGCGCGACGTCTTGATCTCGGCCGCCAACCTGGAGGCCCGGGGCAGATAGTTTCACTGCCCGCAGTAACGGATCTCGATGGTCACGATGTGCTCCTTGCTCGAAAGGGACATGCGGCTCTAAGGGGACATGCGCCGACCGCGCACTCGCATCTTGATTGCGACACGATGAGAGGTCACGCCCAGCCATGACAGGCGGTGCTGCCGTCCATCGTAACTCACGACGAGGCGCGACGGCGTCCCGCCACGTCCGGGCGCCGGCGCCGGACGCGCGGCTCGGAGCGCGCGCGAGTTGACCGGTTCGCGCCGCGCGGGCAATCTGCGCGCCATGGGATTCCGCACGCCGGGCATCACCGATCGACTGCGCGCCGCCTTGGGCGAGGGCCTGCGCGAACAGGAACCGCTCAAGCACCACACCACGTTCCGCGTTGGCGGGCCGGCTGACTGGTTCATGGCCGCCACGACGCAGGCACAGCTCGTTGCCGCACTTGCTGCGGCTCGGGAACTCGAACTGCCGTGCTTCCTGCTGGGCGGCGGCAGCAACCTGCTGGTGTCCGACGACGGCTTCCGCGGCCTCGTGGTCAAGAACGCCATCGAGGACATCGAGTTCGACGGCTCGCACGCCCGTGTCGGCTGCGGTGCCGACTACCTGACGTTCATCCAGCGCACACGCGAGCCGTCGCTCGCCGGATTGGCCTACGCTGCGGGCATCCCCGGCTCGGTCGGCGGTGCGATCTACGGCAACGCCGGCTGCTACGGCCAGGACATCGGCGCGCGTGTCGTGGAGTGCACCGTGTGCACGCTCGATGGCACGAACGTCGAGACGCTGCCGGCGTCGTGGTTCCAGTTCGGTTACCGCGACTCCCGCCTGAAGCGCGAGCCGCGTGCGCTCATCTCGTGCGTGCTCCGGCTGGACGGCGGTGACGAGGCCGCCATCGCCGCCGAGATCGCGGAGAAGCTCGAGATCCGTCGCATCAAGCACCCGCAGTGGCGCATCGAGCCCACCGCTGGATCGTATTTCAAGAACCTGCCGCCGGGCTTCACTGCCCCCGGGCTGCCGCTGTCCCCGGGCACGCAGCGCATTCCCGCCGGAGCCCTGCTTGATGCGTGCGAATGCCGGGGCCTGCGTGTCGGGGACGCCATGGTGTTCGCGAAGCACGCCAACATCCTCGTGAACGCCGGGCACGCGACGGCCACCGACGTGCTGACGCTCTCGGAGGTCATGAAGTCGCGCGTGCGCAGGAAGTTCAACGTCGAGCTCGAGGAAGAGGTCATGTTCCTCGGTGCCAAGCCTGACGTGCATGCCGCCGCGGCGCTGATTCCGTGACGCGATGACCGCGGACCAGGCGCTCGCCGAGCTGGCCGGCGTGCGTACCCGCTTGCTGGCGGAACTCGAGCGCTTCGACGACATGCAGTTCCAGGCCGCGCCCGCGCGCGGCGGCTGGAGTGCCGCACACGTCGTCGAACACCTGGCCCGTGTCGAGGGCCGGATCCAGCATGGCGCACGCAAGGCAGTCGAGCAGGGGAGCGCGGTCCGGCCCGCATGGTTCGACCCGCTGCTCAAGCTGCCTCTGCGCGCCAGCTGGGTCGACCTGGTGCGCGTCCGCACCGTGAAGGGGGCTGACCCGCTTGACGACGCTGCCGCGACAACGCTGCCTCGCCCGGAGCTCATGGCGCGGCTCGCCGCCGTCCGAGCGGTCACGGTCACGTTCCTGGAGCGGACGCGGGAGCGCGACCTGAGCCGCATCTATATGAGCCACCCGTTCTTCGGAGCGTTTGGCGTGCGTGAGTTCCTGGCCTGGGTCGCATGGCACGAGGAGCGCCATCGCAAGCAGCTCGTGCGCATCCGTGGTTCATGGGTACCGCGTTAGATTCGGCGGTCCAGGAAGAATGCGCCCACGGGACCACGCCACGGCGGGAGCACGCTCGTTTCCATTGCGTGGCGTCACGCCTTGTCGCATCATCCTCCCCATGAGCGAACTCCTCGGCCGCCGCCTGCTCCAGACTCGGTTCGAAGGACCTCACCACGAGGCCCTGCTGGCGGTCATGCTGGCCAATGCCTCGCTCGAGGCGATGCTCGACGAGGCATTCGAGGGCACGGGCATCACGCAACCGCAGTACAACGTGCTGCGCATCCTGAACGGCATCTATCCGAACGCCCATCCGCGCGGCGAGATCGCGCGCCGCATGGTGCGCCGCGCGCCCGACCTGACGCGCATGCTCGACCGCCTCGTGAAGCTGGGTCTGGTCGAACGTGAGAAAGGCGATCAGGATCACCGCCAGTCGCTGGCGCGCATCACGCCCAAGGGGCGCGACATGCTCGACGAGTTACTGCCGAAGGTGCAGCACATCAACTCGCTGCTCGCGCATCGCATGTCGGCCGACCAGGCCGAGCAACTGGCCCGCCTGCTCGAGAAGGTCTACGCCGGCGACTGAGCGGCGTCAGCCACCGATGGCGCTCATGCCGCGAGCGGGCTGGATGAACCCCGGCTGCGAGATCAGGTGCCCGGGCAGCTTGCGCAGCACGGCCGAACGCAGCAGTGCTTCGACGTCGTCGTCACTGCCACCGTCGCGCAGCAATTTGCGGAAGTCGTATTCGCGGTTCGCGAACAGGCAGGTGCGCACCTGGCCATCGGCGGTGAGCCGGATGCGGTCGCAGGCGCCGCAGAACGGCTTGGTCACCGACGCGATGACGCCGACGCGCCCGCGGCCATCGGCATACCGGAACGTGCGCGCCGGCGCGCTGGGATCGTCGCCGGCCTCGGGCTCGAGCACGAACGCGGACGACAGCTGCGCCAGGATCTCGTCGGCGCTCACCAGCTGTGAGCGGTCCCAGCCGCGCTGGAAGTCGAGCGGCATCCATTCGATGAAGCGCAGTTCATAGCCCTCGTCGCGTGCCCAGCGCGCCAGGTCCACGATCTCGTCGTCGTTCTTGCCGCGCAGGAGCACGGCGTTGATCTTGATCGGAGTGAAGCCGGCCTGCCGCGCGGCATCGAGTCCGCGCAGCGTGTCGGCGAAGCGGTCGCGGCGCGACAGTTCCAGGAAGCGTTCGGGCTTGAGCGTGTCAAGCGAGACATTGACGCGCTGGAGTCCCGCGGCGCGCAAGGGCTCGCACATCTCGGGCAGCTTGAGCGCGTTGGTGGTGAGCGCCAGGTCCAGCCCCGGTGTGATGCCGTTCAGCATGCGCACCAGCGTTGCGAGATCCGTGCGCACGGTCGGTTCGCCGCCCGTGAGCCGGATGGCGTGGACACCGCACTCCACGCAGACACGCGCGAAGCGGGCCAGCTCTTCGTACGTCAGCAGGTCCGCCTTCGGCAGCCACGGCATGCCCTCGGCCGGCATGCAGTACACGCAGCGCAGATTGCAGCGGTCGGTGACCGAGATGCGCAGGTCACGGACGGTGCGGCCATGCGTGTCGACGAGTGGAGCGCGGATGGTCATGCGGTTCTCGGGAGTGTGCCGGGTGTGAGGCGTGCCGTCCACCGGGATGAAGCGGCGGTCGGGCACGGTGAATGACATGACTCTAGGCGGTGTGCCGCGCCCCGGCAATGCCGTCCGGACGCGCCTCGGTAGGCGCGCGCCCGCGTTTGACGCCCCCCGGAGCCGAGCCTAGGTTCGGATGAACGACCCGCGCTCACCGGTTCAGGTTCCCCGGAGACCACCGTGCCGCTTCACGACCGTCTTCGACTCGTCCTCGCCGACATCACCACGCTCGACGTGGACGCCATCGTGAATGCCGCGAACGCCGCACTCGCCCCGGGCGGCGGCGTGTGTGGCGCGATCCATCGCGCCGCGGGCCCCGAGCTGGCCGAGGCCTGCCGCGAGGTGGCGCCGTGCCCCACTGGCGAGGCTCGCGCCACGCCGGGATTCGATCTCAAGGCACGCTGGATCATCCACGCGGTGGGGCCGGTGTGGCGCAACGGTATGCATGATGAGGACCGGCTGCTGGCGTCGTGCTATCGCGCCGTGATGTCGCTGGCCGAGCGTCAGGGCATCGAGAGCGTGGCGTTCCCGGCGATCAGCACGGGCAGCTATGCGTTCCCGCTCGAGCGCGCCACCGCCATCGCGCTGCGCGAGATCACCGCGGCGCTCGAACGCTCGAGCGTGGTGCGGTCGGTGACCTGTGCGTGCTTCGATGCCGCGACGCTGGCGGTGTATGAGCAGGTCCGGCAGCGACTCTCGCTCTAGCCTGGACTAATAGTAATGTGCCCGCTACCTGCGCTTCGAGTCCGCGAAGCTCTATGGCCAGCCGTTCGCTCCTCGGTGACCCCACACTGCCGGTGGAGTTCAAGCTGCATGGATGCTCCTGGCGGCAGGCCTGCGCGCGTGCGGCGCCTGCGCTATAGTCGCCCGCGCGCCGGAGCCTCGGCGAGCGGGCGGCTGTGCCAGTGCCCATGACCCCGATCTTGCGAGGGAAGCGCCATGCCGTTGTGCGTCTACCTGTGCTACACGCCGGGTTGCAACACCAAGATGGATCGCTGGATGCCCACGGCCGAAGAGGGCGCTGCCGCGCACTGGGAGTGCCCGCGCTGTGGTGTGGTCATGCAGTGCGCGTGGACGGGCTCGCAGATGAAGACGCCCAACCTGAAGGACGCCGCCGAGCTCAAGCCGCGCGCCTGACCTGACCGGTCGCGCGGGCAGGAGTGCGCGCGATCACGGCCAAGCCGCCAGCCGAAGGCCCCCGCAGCCCCGGTCGAGCACATCGCTCGACCCGTGCCGCCCGGTGCGCGCGCCGGCGGACGCGTTCGTGGTGTTCGCGGATGCGTGGCTTCCCGGCTGGCCCGGCTCGGCTGGGGGCTGATCGCCGCCGCTGCTGGCGCGCTTGCGTTGGCGCCGCGTCGCCGTGTCAATGCTCGGGCGGCG
The DNA here is from genome assembly GCA_031360075.1 of bacterium. GTDB lineage: Bacteria > Eisenbacteria > RBG-16-71-46 > RBG-16-71-46 > RBG-16-71-46 > JAIOPA01. The sequence continues at coordinate 16,415 of JANMAX010000018.1, forward strand.
CGCTCGCCAGCATCATCGCGAGTGCCGCCAGGTGGCGCTCGATGACTTCGCGGTCCAGCGCATCGGGGCGCGCGCGCAGGTAGCCTTCGAGCGACTCGCGCGCTTCGCGGTAGCGGTCCATGCGGTAGAGCAGCAGGCCGTGATCGTGCACCTCGGAAGCGTCATTCGGGTGAAGCAGCAGCAGGCGCTCGACCGCCGATAGCGCGCCGCAGTCGTCGTTCGCCTTCAGGCACGCGACCTTCAGGTTGAACAGCAGGCGCGCGATCATGTCCTTCTTGCCGAGCGATCGTGTCATGCTGGGATCGAACGGCACCGTGCCGCCCGTGGTCAGCTCGATCATGCGCCGGCAATCGTCCTCGTGCACCGAGGCGCCGCGGTCGTAGGGGTCCAGCAGCAGGTCGCCGGGCTCGCCCGTGAGCCGCACCAGGAAGTGGCCGGGGAAGCCAACACCCTCGAACGGTACGCCGATCCGCCAGCCGATCTCCATGAACACGATGCTCAGCGTGAGCGGGATGCCGAGCCGGCGCGACATCACGGAATGCAGCAGCGAATTGGCCGGGCTGTAGTAGCCGCGCACGTCGCCCTTGAAACCCAGCTCCTCGTACATGAAGGTGCGCAGTCGGGCCAGCCGCTGCAGGCTGTTCCAGGACGGATCAAGACGCTCCGACAACCGCCTCGCCCAGTCGTCGAGCCGGGCCATCTCGGCATCGACGTCCAGGGCGGGGTCGTTCTCGGCAGCCACCAGCAGCGCGCTGCGCGCCAGGTCGATGTCGGCGTCGGCTCGCTGCATCATCTCGAGGAAGCGCTGGCGGATCAGGGCGGGTTCGGACATGGCAAGGTCACCGAGGATACCGGAAGTGGTCGCGATGCGTGACGTGGCGGGCCTGCGTCGCGCGCTGGTGGCGTGGTACGGGCGCCACCGGCGTGCGATGCCGTGGCGTGCGACGCGCGACCCCTACCGCGTCTGGGTGTCCGAGATCATGCTGCAGCAGACGCAGGTCGCGACCGCCACGCCCTATTACGAACGCTTCGTGGCGAAGTTCCCCGACGTGCGCGCGCTGGCCCGTGCCGAGCGCGACGACGTGCTGGCGGCGTGGTCGGGGTTGGGCTACTACCGCCGTGCGCGGTTCCTGCACGAGGCGGCGCTCATCGTGGTGCGCGAGCATGCCGGCAGCGTCCCTTCGGATCCGCACGCATTCGCGCAACTGCCCGGAGTGGGCCGCTACACGCTCGGCGCGGTGCTCAGCATGGGTTTCGGTGTCCGCTTGCCGGTCCTTGATGGCAACGTCGCGCGGGTGTTGTCGCGCCTCACCGGCAGGGCCCTGGCCATCAAGCGCCCGGCCGACGCCAGGGTGCTGTGGGCGATGGCGGCAGCACTCATGCCGGCGGGCGCGTCGCCCGCGGGCGGGGGACGAGTTCGTCGCGCGAGCGCAGTCGCGGACGGGACGGCCGCCGCGGGCAACGCGCGGGCAAGCCGCGCGGCTCCAACGGGGATCGATCCCGGGCAGTGGAACCAGGCGCTCATGGAACTGGGCGCCCTGGTGTGCATCCCGCGTGCACCACGATGCGACCACTGTCCGGTGCGACGGCACTGCGTGGCGAACGCGACCGGGCGGCAGGACGAACTGCCGCCGGTGGCGGCACGCCGTGCGGCCATGCAGGTGCGACGCGCCGTGGCGCGCGTCGCCCACCGCGGCCGGGTGCTGGTGGTGAGGCGCGAAGGGACGCTGCTCGATGGCATGTGGGAGCCGCCGGGTGTCGAGCTGGCACGCGGTGACGATGCCGGCGAACGCCTGCACGCACTGCTCGCGGGGCTCGGTGTCCGCACGCGGCTCGCCGAAGTCCGGGCGCGCGTCCGGCACTCGATCACGCATCGCGACATCGTCGTCCGCGTCTTCGCCGGTGACGCCACCGGCCGGCCGCCGCGTTCGGGCGTCAAGCTGCGCTGGGCCGAGCCGGGTTCGCCGGCACTGGCGCTCACCGCGCTCGCCCGCCGGGTGATCGACGCAGACGCGGGTGGCACACGGGCGACACGCCAGAGCCGCCGCCGCGCGCGCTGAAAGTGGGTGTTGGCACGCGCACCTGCCGGCTACTGGCATGCCACGCGTGTCGGAAGCGCAGCGTAGCGAGCCGTCGCGGCGAGCGCGAGCCGCTGTTGCTGTGGGGGTCGCGCGGCACGGTGCCGCCCAGCCGCTCGCGCCGGGACCCCTGTGTCGTAAGCCCATCGGCCCATGGCTGATGCGATGTGGCTCTGGATCGAGTAGTGAATACTACAAGAGGCGCATACCGCTTCCGGAACATTCATCACTACCGGCGCGATTGTCCTTGAACTGTGTGCGGTGTGAGGACTAGTTTCTGTTTTCCGGTCGCAAGGACATCACGCGAAGTGCCTCTGTCGCTCCCGTGGCGCCCATGCAGCCCGTCGTGGCCGCGGTGAGTCAGTCCTTGCCGTAGTTCGCCACGCCCGGTCCGGAATCGTGTGGCCCCGCGCTCTACCCCCCGCGTGACGTTGGCCGCGCAAGACCACTCAGGATTCTCACCGGTTCACCGTTGGATTCCCGACACGCGTTCAGCGTGTGCCGCAGGCGATGCGTTTTCCCCCGCGCCGCGGTCTGCCACGGGAGTCTGGTGCCGGTCACTGCGTGTGGCGTGCCGGCGACTCCGGCCTACCGCACATGTTGCATCGGGCTTTGCAGTTAGGGAGGTGTTCCGATGACCGTCGTGTACGATTGTTGCCCAACGCTCACGCGCAGGATCGCGCGCGCAGCCGTCCCGCTCGTGGGGCTCCTCAGGAGTGCCGTGCGCATTTCCACGAAGCGCCGCTTCCTGATCACGTGCTTCGCGGTGTTCGGCAGTGCCTGCACGATGGCGATCGCGTCGGCCGCGACCATCACCGTTCCCGGCATGCAGCCGGACATCCAGTCGGCCATCAACGTGTCCTCGCCGGGTGATCAGATCCTCGTCGCCCCGGGCACCTTTGTCGTCGGCACCACGATCAACGTCACCGTCGCGAACCTGACAATCCAAGGCTCCGGGATCAGCAGCACCACTCTCCAGGTGGCGCAGGCGGTTGGCAACATGTTCTCCGTGCAGGCTGCGGGCTCGGGCGCCACCATCCGCGACTTCAAGATCCAGAAGACCGACGTGGCCGGTCTGCACGAGCTCATCTGGATCAATGCGAACAACGTCACCGTGCGCGACAACGAGATCTTCGGCCCCGATCCTGGAACGCCATGGAGCGTCAATGGAATCGTGAGCCGCGCGATGATCGTTTCGCCTGGCCTCACCGGCCTGCTCATCCAGGGCAACAACATCCATCACCTTCGCCAGCCGGCCTACATCGATGGCCCTCCCGGCGTCACGAGGGGTAGCATCCTCAACAACAACGTTTCCGGCACGCGGGGTTGGGTGCTGGACGGCGCGAAGCTCGTCATCAGCGGAAACACCTGGGGGCCTCCTCAGAATCAGGGGGCGGAAATCGCCCTCATCAATACCAGCACGCCAGTGGACTACCCCAACCTGATCGCGCTGAGCAACGCGAACAGCAACGCCTACATCAGCGCTCAGTGGGTGGGTGGCGAGAACGGGCGCGCGACAGCCTACGTCGATGGCTCGGCAGCCCCGGGCGGGTTCGGAAGCGTGGCCGCGCCCTACTCGACGATCGGCGCCGGCGTGGCGAATACGCTGACCAACGGCACCGTGCAGGTCGCCGCCGGCTCGTACACCGAGCAGGTCGCGGTAGGCAAGAACATGTCGGTCCTCGGCGCGGGCCGTGCGTCGACCTTCATTGTGAGTCCGGCGGCGCTGGCCACGCAGTTCACCACCAGCGGTCCGAACAAGCCGGTGGTGTTCGTCCAGAACGCCTCGAACGTCTTGATCCGTGACCTCACGGTCGACGCCAACGGCGTCGGCAACGCGAACAACCGCATCCAGGGTGTCGCGTACTGGAACGCGGGCGGCAAGCTGCTCAGCTGCGATGTCCTGCGTGTGCGCAGCACGCCGCTCGACGGCGTGCAGGCCGGCGTCGGCGTCTTCGGTGGCACGAACACGGGTGCGTTCGCGCTCGAAGTGGGCGACACGCGTGTGCTGGACTTCCAGAAGAACGGCACGGTGTTCACCGGCGCGGGCTACAACGTCAACATCCACGACTGCACCGTCACGGGTGCGGGCGCCACGGGCCTCACGGCGCAGAACGGCATCCAGATCTCGTTCGGGGCGAACGGCACCGTGACGAACTGCGCGGTCACGGGCACGTACTACACCGGTCCGTCGTTCACAGCCACCGGGCAACTCTTCTTCGACGCCGGCACGGTGAACGTCACCGGCGGTTCGGTGACGGACTGCCAGACGTCGACGTACTACATCGATACCGATGGCCAGATGACGAACACGACGACCAGCGCCTCGGTCGGCAGCGGCATCGGGACGTGGGGCATCGCGACGTACAACCAGTCGGCATCGCTGGTCGCCGAGGCTCGCACGGGTGACTTCGTGGCGCAGCCACGGCCCGTGCCGCAGCCGTGGGACGACGGCGCCGCGGCGTCCGCGCGCACCTCGACGAACGCCACGAACAGCCTGTTCACCGTGACGCTCAGCGGTGGCTGCCTCACCGGACCCGGCACGCCGGCCTCCGAAGGTGTCGAGGCCTTCACTGCTGGTGGCGGCATGGCGGTCAACGTCGACCACATGGAGATCACGAACTGGGGCTACGGCATCCTCGCCGATGGCACCAGCGGCGGCCCGACGGTGAACGCGAACCACAACGCCATCACCGGCAACATCACCGCTGGCTACTTCGGCGGTCTGGGCTCGCACCTGGCGGAGTTCAACTGGTGGGGCAACGCCGGCGGTCCGGGCGTGGGAGGTGCGAACCCGGTCGTGGGCGCGGTCGATGTCACGCCGCGGCTCATCGCGGGCACCGATGCCAACCCCGGCTGCGGATTCGCACCGCCCGCCGACAACACCGTCACGCCGGTGTCACCGATCGCGTGCGTGACGCCGGGCAATCCGTGCGTCGATGTGCCGGTGAACATCGCGCGCACCAGTTCCGATGGTCTGCGTGCCTTCAGTATCGACGTGCAGCTGTCCGCGGGGCTCACCCTGTGCGCTCCGGTCGACGAGGGCACGTACCTGAACAGTGTCAACCCCAGCACGCAGTTCCAGGTGCTCTCGAACGGCGGTGGTTCGTACACCATCGACTGCTCCATCCTGGGGCTGCCGTGTGGCGCCACTGCCGCGTCGGGCAACCTGTTCACGCTCCATCTCGGCAGCCTGCTGCCGAGCGCCACCGGCACGGTGACCATCACCGCGGTGACGCTGCGTGACTGTGCGAACGGCCCGGTCGTGGGTAGCGCGGGCGCGCCGGCCTCGATCAGTATCGACAACACAGCCCCCACGGCCATCGCAGCGCTGGCCGCCACACAGCAGCGCACCGGCAATGACGCCGACGGCACCACGAAGATCAACGTGTCGTGGCCGGCGGTCGAGGCGGGTGCCTCGGTGCTGGTGTACCGCAAGGGTTTCGGATTCTATCCCGAGTACGACGACGCGGGCGGCGCCGCACCGGCGGTGCCGTCGTATCCTCCGGCCGGCTGGACGCTGGCGGGCACGGTGACGGGCCCGGCGTCGCTCGCGGACGAGACCACGGTGCGTGACTTCTACTACTACGTCGCGTTCGTGAAGGATGCCTGCGGCAACGTCTCGGCGGTCTCCAACCGCACGGGCGGCACGCTCAACTACGAACTCGGCGACGTGCAGCCGGTGGCGTTGCTGCGTGGCAACAACCTGGTGAACACCGCGGACGTCTCGAACCTCGGCATCAACTACGGCATCACGCTGGCGTTCAACGACCCGCTCAACTACCTCGACGTCGGCCCGACCACGGACTTCTCCGTGAACGCTCGTCCGACCACGGACAACCGCGTGCAGTTCGAGGACCTCATGATGTTCGCCATCAACTACGGGCAGGTCAGCGCTCCGGCGATGGTGGTGAAGCCGGCGGGCAAGGAAGGCAGCGAGCAGTTGGAACTCGGCGTGCCCGAGCTGCCGGCTGTCGGCGAGACGTTCGCCGCGAGCCTGACGCTGTCTTCGCCTGGTACCGTCAAGGGTGTGAGCGTGCAATTGGCGTACGACCCGGCGATCGTCGAGCCCGTGGGCGTCGAAGCGGGTGAGCTGCTGACCGGACAGCGCGTCCCGTCGGTCGTGCTCTCGTCGGCTCCCGGAGACGTCGATGCCGCGCTGCTTGGCACCGGTGAGGCGATCGCGGGCCGGGGTGAGTTGGCCCGCGCGCTGTTCCGCGTGAAGGCGAAGGGCGATGCGGGCATCCGCATGGCCTCGGTGCTGGCACGCGACAAGGACAACCGCGCACTGACGCTCGGCACGCTGTCGACACCGGCGGGCAACGTGGCGCCGGCACGGACCGCGCTCGGCATCGCGTTCCCGAACCCGTTCCAGGGTGAGGCGACGATCGAGCTGGCGCTCCGGCACGAGTCGGAAGTCACGCTCGATGTGTACGACCTGTCCGGTCGCAGGGTGGCGAACGTGCTGCATGGCATGCAGCCGGCCGGCCTTCGGCTCGTGAAGTGGGACGGCCGAGGGGATCGCGGCGTGCGGTTGGCGCCCGGCATCTACCTCATGCGCCTGGACGCGGATGGCGTGCGCCAGACGCGGAGGGTGATGCTGGTGCCGTAGTCGAAGCAGTCCGGGAGGGCGGGGGGCATGGGCCCCCCGCCGGACCCGGCCGTGATTTCACCCGGCCGTGATTTCCACTAGCCCCCGTTGGCGGTGGGTGAGAGACTTCCGACCCACCCTGAGGATCGCATCGATGAAGCTCGTCGTCCCGCCGATGTCCGTGCTCGCCGCACTGTTCCTGCTGGTGCTGGCCGTTCCAACCGCACACGCCGCATCGCTCACGATCGCACCCGCCGAGACGACGGTGACGATCGGCGATTCGTTCACGCTGCGCGTCGTCATCGATGCCGTGCCCGACCTGAAGGGCGCCGACCTGATTTACGGCTACACGCCGGCGCGCCTGACGTTCACGTCGGCTCAGGTCGGTGATGCACTGACGGGCCTCGGTGGCGCGATTTTCGACACGGTGCTGCCCGACGTGACTGCACCGCCGGATTCGGTGTGGTACGACGCCGCGCGGCTGACGGGTACCGGTTCGGGGCCGGGTGTCGTGGCATTCCTCGAGTTCAGCACGCACTCGCAGGGCAACGCCACGGTGAACTGCCTGTTCATCGACCTGCGTGACTCGGCCAACGCGCCGCTGTCGCCATCGTGTGCCGGCGCGCTGATCCATGTGATCGGTCCCGTGCCTGTGCGTCCCACGACGTGGGGACGCGTCAAAGCGCACTACCGATGATCATCGCGCTGCGTCGTGCTGCGCGCGCCAGCGCGGTTGCACTCGCGCTGCTGGCCGCGGCCGCTGGCTCGGCTGCTGGCGCGCGCATCCTGCTGGCCGGCGCGGTCGATACTGTCGCCGTGGCGCCGAGAGACACGATCACGCTCGACTTGGTCGTACGCGACGCGGGCCCTTCGTTCAATGCCTTCGATCTCGATGTGCGCTTCGACGCCGCGCACCTGACGAACCTCCTGATGTCGCCGTTCAGCGCCCAGCGTGGCGCGCTCATGACTTCGGCGTGCCCGACGAACTCGCCGTTCCACCTGTTCACGCCCGCACCGGATTCGCTCGTGTGCACGCTGGTCATCATGTGCAACGGCGTCTCGGTGACGGGGCCGGGGACGCTCTACCGGGTGCGGTTCATCGCGGGCTCGGCTGACGCCTGGACCACGGTGTCGTTCGGCGGCGGCACGACGTTCTACATGGGCGGGCCGCAGGTCGACACGCTGGTCACACGGCCCATCGTCGTCAAGATCGGCACCCCGGTGGTGCTCGACGCGGGGGTTCCGCGCTTGCCGCGGGTGCCTGAACTGGATCCCGTGGCCCCGAACCCGGGACGCGGCGCGGGCATGCTGGGAGTATCGTTCCGGTTGCCGCGTGCGGACGATGCCGGGGTCACGCTGCTCGACGCCCAGGGCCGTCTGGTCGCGGCGGCGGCGCCGCGGGCGTATGCCGCCGGTGCGCAACGCGCTTCGTTGGCGTTGCCCCGTCTGGCGCCGGGGCGCTACACGGTGGTGCTGCGCACGCGCAGCGGTGGAACAGTGACGCGGCCATGGGTGGCCCTGCGCTGAGGCTTGCAGTGCGGCGCACAGCCGCTATCGTGGCGCGGTGACCGATTCCGACCTGCCGCAACTGCGCGATGCCATCACCAGCCTCGACCGCCGTCTGCTCGGGTTGCTTGCCGAGCGCATGCGGCTCTCGGATGCCGTGGCGAGCGCCAAGCTGAGCGATGCCTCACCGTTCCGCGACCCCGTGCGCGAGGATCAGGTGTTGCAGCGCGTGCGCCATGCCGCGGCCGAACTCGGGCTTGACCCGCACGAGTGCGAGCGGCTCTACCGCGTCATCATGGACATGAGCGTGTCGCGCCAGCAGGCGTTCGTGCATGCGCTGGCCGACTCACCGCTGCGCGTGGCCTACCAGGGGGTCGAGGGCGCCTACAGTCATCTGGCCGCGCAGCGCCGTTACGCCGGACGTGTCGGAGGAGCCTGGCTGAGCGGCTACGACACCTTCCGCGGCGCGGCCGAGGCCGTGCGTGACGGCAGCGTCGACGTTGCGCTGCTGCCGGTCGAGAACACCACTGCTGGCAGCGTGCCCGAGACTTACGACCTGGTGGCTCAGTTGGGCCTGAAGCTCAACGCCGAAGTGGTGAGCCGCGTCGAGCACTGCCTGTTGGTGCTGCCCGGTTCGCATCTCGAACAAGTGCGCACGGTGATCTCGCACCCGCAGGCGCTGGCGCAGTGCGACGCGTACCTGCGAGCACTGCCGGGGCTCCAATTGCGCGCCGAGTTCGACACCGCCGGCTCCGCACGCAAGGTGCGCGACGGTGGCGACCCGAGTGTCGCCGCCATCGCGAGCGAGACCGCGGCGCGCGTCTACGGACTCGAGATCCTCGAACGCGGCATCCAGACGCAGGCTGGCAACTTCACGCGCTTCGTCGAGATCGCGCGCGAGTCCAGGCCGTGCCCGCCCGACGTGCCGTGCCGCACCACGCTGCTGCTGACGCTCGCGCACCAGCCGGGCGCGCTGGGGCAGGTGCTGGTGCGTTTCGGCGAGCGCGGCGTGAACCTGTCGCGCATCGAGTCTCGCCCGGTGCCGGGCGCGACGTGGCGCTACCGCTTCTACCTGGACCTGGACGCGCACGCCGCATCGGCGGCGGTCACGGCAGCGCTCACGGACATCGCGCCGTTCGTCGAGGAGCAGCAGCTTCTCGGCACGTACCCCGCGGCCGCGGACGAGGACGGCGCCCGCGCCTGAGCGCGAGCGCCGCCACGAGCTTCACGTCCTGTCGCGCCGTGTGCCGCGAGCGAAGTGTTGCTCAGCCAACCAGCTTGGCCGTCAGCGTGATGTTGGCGTGCAGCAGCCGCGAGATCGGGCAGCCCGCCTTGGCACCGGCGACGATCTCCTGGAACTTGGCGTCGTCGATGCCGGGAACCACGGCCTCGAGTTCGAGCGCCGACGTGGTCACCGTGGACTTGCCGTCGACCGGCTCCAGCGTGACGGTGGCCTTGACCGACAACTTGGTCGGCGCGAAGCCGGCCTTGCCCAGTTCGCCCGACGTCGCCATCGCGAAGCAGCCCGAGTGCGCCGCGGCGACCAGCTCTTCCGGCGTGGTGCCCGCGCCCGCGCCTTCGAAGCGTTTGGCGAACGTGTACGGCGAGTCCGTGAACGCGCCGGAACCGCTGCTCAGCTTGCCCTTGCCGTCCTTCAAGCCGCCTTCCCAGACGGCCGATGCAGTGCTCTTCATGGGATATTCTCCTCGAATGGATGAAACAGGGAGTTGCCGCCCGGTAGACTAGCCGAGGGCGCAAGGGGGCGCATCCGGGCGTGAAACGTCCCCCCGAAGCGCGGCTCTCCGAGGCCCTGCGTGATCCGGTCCTGGTTGCCGAAAGCCTACACGTCCTGCTGCGCCACCAGCATGGCCAGCGCCAGCGCACTTGCCCCGAGGAAGGACCGTCTCATGCGCGCCCTCCTTTCGCGGCGATGCCGTCGAGCACGAGGTCGAGCCGGGTGCGCAGTCCGTCGAGCGGCGGGAAGTCCAGCGCGGTCCCGCACACCGCCGGACCGCCGACCGGGTAGCACAGCCAGTAATACAACGTCGTCATGGAGACCGACGACAGCAGCGACTCGAGCAATGGCGCCGGGGTGTCCGTGCGCAGCTCGCCGGCCGCCTGGCCCTGTTCGACGACGCGCACGATGAGCTTCTGCCAGCGGGAGCCTGCGTCTTCGGCGGGGGCGAACGCCTGACGCATCCACTCCTCGAACACGAACCGCGACAGCTCGCGGTCCGAGACATACGCCGAAGCCGCGAACGCATAGATCTCGTGCGGGTCGCTTCCTTCTTGCGCTCGCGGCGGGACAACTCGGTGAGGGTCATGGCGGGTTCCTGGGTGCGCAGTGGGACTTGGTTCAAACTGCTACTCAGTATAATGATGAACTCAGTACACAAGTTTCGCGGTGCTGACAGGACTGCCCTAAGTCTTTGCAAAGCAGCCCCATCCCGGCTCCGCCCGGACGGACGTCGAGCAGTTTGGCACCATGACCTGCTTGTTAAGAGGTTGAAACTCGTTCCACCCGAGGGCACAATGCCGCGCGCCGCTCCTCCCCGGGTCGCCACCGAGGCCATCCCGGGCCCCCGACCCGCCGCCCGGCCGCGTGTGGATGACCGGTCCTGTCCGCCGAAGGGATGTCCCCTGAACGTTCCGAACTTCCGCACCACGATCGCCGCGGCCACGGATGTCGGACGCCGGCGTTCCGGTAACGAGGACTCCTATTCCCTGTGGACGGCCGAGCCCGGCGGCACTCACGCCGCGGATACGCTGCTGGTGGTGTGCGACGGGATGGGTGGTTCCAACGCCGGCGAGGTCGCCAGCCGGATGGCAGCGGACGTCGTGCTGAGCCGGCTCCAGGATGCCCCCGGGGACGACCCAGCGACCGCACTTGCCCGTGCGATCGAAGCCGCGAACCAGGCGGTCTGGGAGAAGTCCCAGGCGCACGCCGAGATGAACGGCATGGGCACCACGTGCACCGTGCTCGCGCTGCGAGCGGACCAGGCGCTGGTCGGCCATGTCGGCGATTCGCGCGCCTACCTGGTGCGCGGCGGGCAGGCGCTCCAGATCACCACCGATCACTCGCTGGTGGCACAACTGGTCGCGCGCGGGCAGCTCACGGCGGAGGAAGCGAAGCACGATCCGCGGCGCAACGTCGTGACGCGCTGCGTCGGCATCGGCCCCGATGTCACGGTCGATGTGGTGGCGGTCGGCGAAGCGCTGCAGCATGACGACACGCTGGTCGTCTGCTCCGACGGTCTGCATGGTCAGGTCTCGGACGCCGAGATCGCCATGCTCGCAGTGCGGACCCCGCTCGAGGACGGTTGCAGCGCGCTCATCGCGCTCGCCAACGAGCGCGGCGGCCCGGACAACATCACGGTCGCGCTGGCCCGATTCGAACGCCTGGGCAGCGCGGGCGCGAATCCGCTGGGGCGCTGGTTGCGGTCATTGGGTGGCCGGCGCCAGGCTTGAGCAACGGCGCCCCCGGCTCCGCCCCGAGGACTCGCGGTACGCACGGGGGTGGCGGGCTGCCGGCTCGCATGAAAGACTGCTTTTTTGGCGTTACCTGACACGGCCCCTGCGGGGTCTCGTCATCATGGGAGGGCCCGTGTTTCATGCGCGGCTGTCCCCGAACCTTTGTCGAGGAGGAATACGCATGCGTTTCCGTGCCCACGCCCTTGTGACCTTCGCCTGTGCCGTGCTCATCGCGTGCGCTGCTGTGGTGCGCGCCGCGGAAAGTCCCGCAGCGGCGGCTGCACCTGCCACGCCCGCTCCAGCCGAAGCCGCCAAGGCCGAAGCCGTCAAGGCAGCGCCCACGCCATCGGACATCGCCAAGTCGGCCGCGGCCGATGCCGCTATCAAGGCCATCGATGCGCAGATCGCGAAGGCGGCCGTCAAGAAGACCGACGCCGCATGGCGCACCAAGCTGCCCATGCCGACGCCGGTCAAGTTCGACGCCAGCAAGTCGTATCTCCTGCACATGGGCACCACCAAGGGCGAGGTTGTCATCAAGTTCATGCCCGCCGTGGCTCCCATGCACGTCACGAACTTCATCTACCTGACGCGCTTGGGCTACTACGACGGCCTGACGTTCCACCGCGTCATCACGAATTTCATGGCGCAGGGCGGCGATCCAGTCGGCAACGGCTCGGGCGGCCCGGGCTACGGCTTCAACGGTGAGTTCAGCCCGGCCGTGCGCCACGGCCGGCCCGGCATGTTGTCGATGGCCAATGCCGGCCCCGGCACCGACGGCAGCCAGTTCTTCCTGACGTTCGTCGCCACGCCCTGGCTGGACGGCAAGCACACGCTGTTCGGCGAAGTCGTGAGCGGCATGGACGTGCTGAAGGCGCTGGAGGCGAAGGGCTCGCAGAGCGGCCAGACGTCCGAACGCCTGGCAATGACGAAGGTCACCGTCGAGGTGAAGTAAGCGCAGCGCGTAGCGCTGCAACGTGCTTCAGAAGGTGAAGTGCAGGCAGCGCGCAGCGCTGCAACGTGCTTCAGAGGGTGAAGTGCAGGCGGCGCGCAGCGTATAGTGCGAGCCCCGGACGCCCGTCGCGTCCGGGGTCTCGCTTTGCACTCACGGAGGAGTCCCATGGCTTCCGGGCCGCGTATCCCGTTCTCCGGTGTCCTGCTCGTCGTCTTCGGCGGCCTGTTCCTCGCCGACCAGCTGGGCGCCCTGTCGTTCGGTCACGTGTTCAAGACCTGGTGGCCGGTGCTGCTCGTGCTCGCCGGGCTGTTGCAGTTCGTCGAGCGCCCGGCCAGCGTGCTGGGCCCGCTCATCATGGTCACGGTCGGCGTCGCACTGCTGCTGGCGAACCTGCACTACCTGCAGTTCGACAGGGTGTGGCGGCTGTGGCCGCTGGTGCTGATCGCGATGGGGTTCAACATCCTGTTCTCGAGTGGGGGCAAAGGCAAAGGCTGACGGCCCGGCGCGCGGTCACCAGTCGATGCGCACCTCCGCCAGCCAGCTGCGCGTCGCGGCCGGCATGACGTGCGGCACCAGGTCGCCGTACCGGTCGAAGTCCATGTAGCCAGTGGTGGCGTAGCGCATGCCGGCCAGGTTGAAGCCGCGGAATGTGGCGGTCACCGGTGAGCCGGCGACACGGCGCGAAGCGCTGAGCGTGGCGTTCCACACCGTGTGCGGCGCGATGCTGTTGACCGCGCTGCCGGTGTTGTCGACGTAGACGCGACCGGCATGCTGGGCCTCGATCCGTGCGCCGAGGCCGCGCCACAGCGCGCGGGCGCCCGCGTTGGCCATGGTCGCGGGCGAGAACCCGAGCGGCTTGCCGTCGTACACCACCTGGTCGGAGGTCGTCGGGCCGAAGCTCTCGCGGAACTCCACGAAGTGGTTGTCCGAGAGCGTCGCGTTGCCGTCGATCGCGAATTCGAGCCCGCTCACGAAGCGGTGTGCGGTGGCGGCCGCGAGCTCGACACCCTGATGCACCGAGCGTGCGGCGTTGCCGAGGATCGGGTAGCCGAGGTCGGTGTCGAACTGGCCCGCGAATACCAGTTCGTCGCGGAAATCCATGCGATAGGCATTCGCCGACAGCGTCAGCGTGGCCGACTTCCAGGCCCCGCCCAGTTCCAGGTCGTGGACATGCTCGGGCTTGATGAGCGGGTCCTCGTAAACGCCGGCGGCGACGTTGACGCGCCGGTAGAGCGGTGCGGAGCCGACGCCCTCGGCGTCGTACAAGTCGCGGAACGCTGGTTCGCGGCTCGAGTAAGCGTAGGACGCGAACCATTGCGTGCGTCCGGACACCCGCCAGTTCAGCGCCACGCGCGGCGAGCCGAAGTCGTAGTGCTGGTCGAAACGGATGCCGTCGAACCGGTCACCGCGCATGGCGTAGCCGGCATGGCGCCACGCCAGGTCGGCAGTGGCACGCAGCGTGCGTGACAGGTCCCATTCCTCGCGCGCATACAGCCCGGCCGCCAGCGTGCGCGGGTGGTAGTCGTAGTAACTCGATGGGTTCGGCGTGCCGGGTGGCAACGGGTTGCCCGCGAGCACGGTGCCCATGTGCCGGCCATCGTGCAGGCGCACTTCACCGCCCACGGTGAGCGTGCCGCGGTCGTGTGCCCAGCGCGCGCGCGGCAGCCAGCCGTAGTGCCGGTTCGTCACTTCGCGCCGACGCGTGACATCGAAGCGCACGAGCGTGGCGCGGCCCTGAGCGTCGCGCACCAGCACGCCGTTGCCATCCTGCTCGTAATACGAACGCGGCAGCAGCGTCGTGTCGGTGGTGGCGATACCCGGCAGCCGGTAGTCGGCGAGCGCACGATCCGTGCGGCGCTCATCGAAGTAGCCGCGGCCGTCGAACCAGAACGCTGTCTGCGTGAGCGTGAGCGCCGTACTCGGGGCCCAGGCGTGGATCAGCTCGTAGTGCGGTTCGAAGAAGTGGTCGCGCTCGCCCTCGTAGGTGAGCGGGTTGTAGCGCCGGTCACGTGCGACGTCACCGGTGATGCCGCCGTTCATGTACTCGGGCGACAGTGCCAGATACGACAAGTGGGTTTCCTCGGGGCCGCCATAGAGGTTGGCACGCAACGAGTGTGCGCCGTTCGCACGACGCGCCGACAGCGCGTAGGACCACAGTCGCGACCACGACTGCTCGCGGTAGCCATCGCTCTCGACGCGCGCATAGCGGCCGTACAGGTCCCAGCCGCCAGCGAGCGGGCCCGAGGCGCCCTCGAGCACCACGCGGCGCGTGCCGAACGAACCGCCGCCACTCACCACGCTGGCTCGCGGTAGCGCCGAGAACGGCGACGTCTCGATGCTGACGCTGCCGCCGAGCGCCGCCGCGCCGTAGAGCGCCGGGCCGACGCCGCGCTGCACCTGCAGCTCGGAAGTCGCGCTCAGCAGGTCGGGATGGTCGATCCAGTACACCTCGTGCGACTCGGGGTCGTTCAGCGGCACGCCGTTCACGAGCACGCTGATGCGGCGCTGCGGGAAGCCGCGCAGCGTGAGGTAGGAGTAGCCGATGCCGTTGCCGGCGTCGGAATACGCGAACGCGCCGGGCTGCGTGGCGAGCGCCATGGGCGTGTCCTGCCCCCAGTCGATGGCGCGCAACTGCTCGCGACCGAGCTTCGTGGCGGCCACCACCGGGCGCTCGCCCATGCGCGAGGTGCTCACCTCGACCACGGGCATCGGCACGACATGGCCGAGCGTGTCGGTTGCCGGCGTTGCCTGCGCTCGCGCAGGGGGCGCGCCCGCCAGCATCAGCACGCTCAGCGCGGCGAGCGCGCGAGCGAGCATCGCTGCGGCGGACGACGATGCATCCAGCGGGACGCGGTCGGTGCCGCGCATGATCATGATGGAGACTCCTCTGGTGTGCAGCGTGGCCGGGTGAGCGCTCACCCGGGGAGCTTCGTCGAGTGTTCGAGTTCGGGCCGCAGCCGAGTCGCGCCCCAGGCGAGCAACGAGATCGCCAGTCCGGCATAGATGGGTTCGAGTCCGAGCGGGTAGCTGCCATGCGAAGCGGGCGCGCTCCTCCACAGCACCCAGCCGAGCGTGACCCCGCCGGGTACCAGCATCATGACCAGCGCGCCGCGTGGTCCCGGCCGGCCGCGGCCCGCGACCGCGAGCAGGACGGGCAGCAGGAGTACCGGCGTGACGACCGAGCCGATGTCGTGCCACAACGCCACGACGCTCGGGCGCGCCAGCGCCAGCACGGCGGCGAACGCGGTCGCCAGCCACAGTCCGTAGCGCGACCACGCGGGGATGCGCGCCGGGTCGCCGCCGCGCACGCGCCACACCACGTCGCGCCCCACGGTGGTAGCGGCGATGAACGCGTAGGAGTCGATCGTGCTCATGACGGTCGCGATCATGCCGAGGTAGAACAGTCCCAGTGCCAGCGGTGGCAGCGTGAGGTTCGCGAGCCGCGGGAACGCGTAGACCGGGTCGCTCAAGCCCGGCAGCAGGGCGCGCGCATACAGGCCGCAGGCCGTGGTCATGAAGTCGAAGCCGATCCAGAACACGATCGACCACAGCACGCCGTCACGCGCCACGCGCGGGTCGCGCGCGGCATAGGCGCGCTGCCAGAACGCCGGGTCGACCATGGTGCCGAGCGCGATGACGTACCACACGATCACCGCGGCAGCCCCGTTGCCGCCATGCCAGACCCAATGCGATGCGGGCACACGCGACTGTAAGAACGCGAGTCCGCCATGCTGCGCGAACAGGAAGCCGAGCAGCAGCGCAAAACCACCATACATGAGCGCGAACTGCACCTGGTCGGTGAGGATCACCGTGCGCAGTCCGCCACGATCCACATAGAACACGCTCAGGACCGCCGCGGCGACGACCCAGGGTGCCGCCGGACCGCCGAACATGGCGGCGAACAGGGTGCCGAGCATGAGCACGTAGGCGGCCGGTGCGGAGGTCACGAACACCGCGACTGCGCCCACCAATGCGGGGGCGCGGCCGTAGTGACGCTCGAGCAGGTCGGGCAGCGTGAGCAGTTCGCTCTGGCGGGCGCGACGGGCCAGGAACACCGCGAACAACGCCGCGCCCAGATAGTAGGGCGCCCCGAACACCAGCCAGTTGGCGATGCCGAACCGCCACGTGTACTCGCCGATGCCGAGGATGCCGCCGTACCAGGTGGCGACGAGCGTGGCGACGAACGCCGGCAGCGTGACGCGCCGGCCGGCGACGAGATAGTCCTCGGTCGAGGGCTTCGCTCCGAACGAGCGCAGCCACACGAAGCCGAGGGACAGGAAGTACACCGCGATGAGCGCCCAATCGAGCACGGAATGGGAGAACATCGTAGTCGAGGACAGCATGGGTGTGAACATCGGCGCGACGCCTTCCGGACGAGGGCGTGTGCGGTGGTCACGCGGAGTCGTGATGCGGACTCACGGCCCTCCGGCGGGCGCGGGCTGCGCGCTCGCGGCAGCGAAGCCGCAGCACGGGACCGTGCGCACACCGGGCGGATCCCCCGGAACACGTCTCGTCCACGAAGGGGACGGCGGGGAAGATCACTCGAGCGGCCGGTGTCTTCGCCGTTTCCCTACGCTGGTATCAACCAGTTCAGGTTCGACGGGTGTGTTCTCAGGCGCACGGTACTTCCGCGAGCCACCCCGAACGGACAGCCCGCATGATGCCCGCGCTCGTGGGCGTGCGCAAGCCGGCAGGCGCGACCGGAGGCCGCGGTTACGAGACGGGATACAGCAGCTTCGCCACCATCGCGAGCACGGGCGCGGTGAGTGCCGGGACCAGCTGCCATGTCGCGAGGATGCCCACCAGCGCCAGGCCCGGCGCGGCCCCCGCCGAGCGGATGGCACGTGCGGCGTGGTTCGGCAGCAGCAGCGTCCACACCGAAGCGCCGTCCAGCGGCGGCAGCGGCAGCAGGTTCAACACGAACAACAGCGCGTTCAACGCCAGCACTACCGACAGGCCCTCGGCGAGGAAGTCCCCGGCCTGTAGCGCGTCGGGCGGCATGGCGTTGCTCACCAAGTGCTGGACGGTCGCGGTCGGCGGCGGCTCGAAGGCACCCAGCGCCAGTCCGGCCTGGATGAGCCCGAACGCCGCGAGCGCGATGGCGAGATTCCCGAGCGGGCCGGCGAGCGACATCAGCGCCGCGCGCCTGGGGTGACGGTCCGCCCACGCCGGATCACATGGCGCCTGTGCCCAGCCCATGGTCCAGCCGTGCGTGAGCGAAGTGACCAGCGGGATCACCAGCATGCCGATGGGCGAGCGGCGCACATGCGGCCACGGGGACAGCGACAGCTGCCCGCCCAGATATGCGGTCGGATCGCCCAGCCGGAGCGCGCTCCACGCGTGCGCGGCCTCGTGCACGGTGGTCGAGAACAGGAACGCGGGCAGCCAGAACACGAGCGCGTGGAACACTGCTGCGGGCACGGTGCGGTCTCCGTGACGGTGCGGGTGCAAGCGGTGCGGGGGATCTCACTGCACGGGTCGCGCCACCGCGCAGGGGTCCGGAGCCCGCCCGCAAGTGTCTGCGAGTGCGTGCGCCGGTGCGCGTGCCGCGCCGGCGGGCCTTGCCCGAAGCCACGCGCGCCGTGCACTTCGCAACGCCGCCGCGGGGCGTTGCCGGGGGTTCGCGTCGCCGCGTATGCTGCGGTCATGCGCAAACGCACGGGTGCGGTGGTCTGTCCCGGCTGTGGCCGGCTCGTCGACGTCAACGAAGGCACCTGTCCGTATTGCGGCCGCAAGGCTCCGGGCATGTTCGGCTTCGGGCCGGTGCTGCAGAAGTTCACGGGCCGCTTCGACCTGTCCGTGCTCGTCATCGGCGGGTGCATCGGGCTCTACGTACTGGCGCTGGTGCTCGACCCGCGCGGCCTGTTACGGATGGCCGGCATGTTCGACATCCTGGCGCCCACGAGTGCCGCGCTCGCCGCGCTCGGCATGACCGGTGGCTTCGCGCTGTCCCAGGGGCGCTGGTGGACGCTGCTCACCGCGGTGTTCCTGCACGGCAGCCTGCTGCACCTGCTGTTCAACATGGCGATCACCCGGCAGTACCTGCCCAACGTCGTCGACCTCTTCGGGCCGGCGCGCGCCTGGGTCATCTTCGTGGTGGCGGGCGTGGGTGGCTTCGCGCTCTCCAACGCCGCCATGGGTGTGCCCACGATCGGTGCCTCGGGTGCGATCTTCGGGTTGCTTGCGGCCCTCATCGTCTACGGCCGGCGCACGCATCAGCATGCCGTGGCGCAACAACTCTGGATGTCCGCCGGCGTCATGTTCCTGTTCGGGTTCTTCATGCCGAGCGTCAACAACTGGGCACACGCCGGCGGGTTCGCGGGAGGATTCATCGCGGCTGAGGCCCTGAGTTTCTCGGGCCGGCGCGAGAGCCCGTTCCTGCTCGTGGTGGCATGGGTCACGGCCGTGCTGGTCGTGGGCGCGTTCGCCCTGCAGTTCTGGCACATCTTCAGCGCGCTGTTCCTGCACTGAGCGGCGCCCCCTTCCCCCACGACCTGAACCTCAAGGGATGGCTCGATGACGAAGCAGCGCTGCCAGTGGGCGGGCATCAGCGATCCGCACTACCTCCGGTATCACGACGAGGAATGGGGGGTGCCGTCGCTCGACGACCGCCACCTGTTCGAGATGCTCATCCTCGAGGGCGCGCAGGCCGGCTTGTCGTGGTCTACGATCCTCAAGAAGCGCACGAACTACCGGCGCGCCTACCACCGGTTCGACGCGCGCAAGGTGGCGCGCTACGGGGCAGCTGACCGCACGCGACTGTTGGCGGATGCCGGCATCGTCCGCAACCGGCTCAAGGTCGACGCCTCGATCCGCAACGCGCAGGCGTTCCTCGCGGTGCAGGACGAGTTCGGCAGCTTCGCGGCGTTCGCGTGGTCGTTCGTGGGCGGTGCGCCGATCGTGAACTCGCGCCGCACGCTCCGGGACATCCCGGCGCGCACGGCGGAATCCGACGCCTTCTCGAAGGCGCTCCTGAAGCGCGGCTTCAAGTTCGTGGGCTCGACCATCCTGTACGCGTTCATGCAGGCCACCGGGATGGTGAACGATCACCAGACTGACTGCTTCCGCTACGCGCCGACCAAACGCCTCGCGAAAGGGGTGGCGATCCCGGGCGCCCCGGCCGTGTCCGTCGCGGTCGCGAACCGGCTGACGCCAGCGAGCACGGCCGTCAGCAAGCGCAGGCGGGCCGCCAGCCCGATGCCGCCCACGCCCGCCAGGCGCAGCGGCAAGGCGCGCGTGTGAGCGCATCATTGCTGCAGGCGGTCGCCGAGGTCGCGGCGCTCGCCGGCGCCGAGGCCATGAAGCACTACGGCGGCGCGCTCGAGGTGGAGCCCAAGGCCGACGGCTCGCCCGTGACGATCGCCGACCGCAACGCCGAACGCCTGGCGCGCAACTGGATCGAGCGCCACTTCCCGGCCGACGGCATCCTGGGCGAGGAATTCGGTGAGTCGCGTCCGGGGGCGGTGCGCCGCTGGCTGCTGGATCCGGTCGATGGCACGCGCGCGTTCGTGCGCGGCGTGCCACTGTGGGGCACGCTGGTCGCGGTCGTCGAGGGCGAGCATGTGCTCGCGGGTGCCGCGGAGTTCCCGGCCGTGGGCGAACGCCTGAGTGCGGCACGCGGCGAAGGTTGCTGGTGGAACGGCAGCCGTGCGCACGTCTCGCTGGTCTCGGAGATCTCCGAGGCGATGGTGCTGGCGACGGATGGCGGTTTCCGCCGTACTCCGGAACGCGGGCGTGCGTGGTCCGCGCTCGCGGCACGCACCGCCGATGCGCGGACGTGGGGGGATTGCTACGGCTACCTGCTGGTGGCCACTGGGCGCGCC
>JANMAX010000111.1:0-2343 GCA_031360075.1 bacterium
GGAGCGCTGTTGATGCTGGTGGGAACGGCCATGGCGGGAGTCCGCCGGGCCGGCGAGCAGGTGGGTCGCGAGCCGCGCCGGGTGGCAGCCCGCGCGGTGAACAGACCGGTCGCGGCGACGCCGAAACCGGTGGTCTAGCCCCAATGCCGGTAAGTTAGCCACCCGCCTCCCCGTAAGCACGCGTGTTGCCTTGGGTTGACCGGGCTTGACGCGTATGCGTCTTACGTCTATAAGGACGTAAGATGAAGCGTTTACTCGAACGCCAAAGCCGGTTGCTGAAACGGCTTCCTCCCTTCGAGGAGGTTCTTCGCGGCAGCGTTGTGCGCCGCCTGCTGCGCTGTGGCAAGCCCGGGTGCCGCTGCGCCACGGGCGAGGGGCACCCGGCCGTCTACCTCAGCGTCACGCACGCGGGAGGACGCAGCGAGCAGATCTCGCTGCCCATTTCTCTGATCCGCCGTGCCGAGCAAGGGGTCGCCAACTATCACGCGTGGTGGGCGGCCATCGAGAAGGTCTCGGCCATCAATCGGGAACTCTTGCGTCGTGAGCGGCAGGCGGTCCGTTCGCGACGCGGCGATCCACGCGGGAGGCAAGGCGATGGACCTCGGACAGGACCTGCTCGCGGTCGGCGAAGGGGAATGGCCTGACCACTTCGAACAGTTCGCTGCGGCACTCGACCCGGCGTGGATCCAGCAGGCGTTGATCGCGACGGGTACGGCCACGGTGCGGCGGCGCAAGCTGCCGGCCGAGCAGGCGGTGTGGCTGGTGATCGGCATGGGACTGTTCCGCGACCGCTCGATCCAGACGATCGCCCATCATCTCAACCTGGTCCTGCCCGAGTCCACGGCCAAGCGCCCGGCGGGCGGGCTGACGAGCAGTGCCGTCGTGCAGGCCCGGCAGCGACTGGGCGTCGAACCGCTGTCCGAGTTGTTCCGCCAGACCGCCGAACACTGGGCCGTGAGCGCGGCGGACGCCCGGCGCTGGCGGGGGCTGGCCGTGTACGGTGTGGATGGCTCGACCCTGCGGATCGCCGACACGCCCGAGAACGACAGCACCTTCGGCCGGCCGGGCAGCAGCCGGGGTGGCACCGCCTACCCGCAACTGCGGCTGGTCACGCTGATGGCGCTGCGCGCACATCTGCTGGCCGGACTCGCTCTGGGCCCCTGCCGAACTGGAGAAGTGACGTTGGCCGAGACGCTGTGGGACAAGATCCCCGACGACTCGTTGACCATCCTCGACCGCGGCTTCCTGAGCTATGGCCCACTCCACCGGTTGCAGTCGAAGGGCAGCTCACGGCACTGGTTGATCCGCGCCAAGGCTAAGCTCAAGTGGCGCACGATCCGCCGGCTCGGCGTCAACGACCAACTGGTCGAGGTCGCCCTCTCGAAGGAGTCGCGTCGCGCCGACCCGCAACTGCCAGAGACGCTACAGCTCCGCGTCGTGCGCTACCAGCGTCGCGGGTTCCGAGCCCAGACGTTGCTCACTTCCCTCCTCGACCCCGAGCGCTTTCCGACGACCGAGATCGCCGCCATGTATCACGAACGCTGGGAGCTTGAACTGGCGTTCGATGAGATCAAGACCCACACCCTGGAGCGCGAGGAGACCTTGCGCAGCCGAACGCCGGTGCGCGTGTATCAGGAAGTCTGGGGGCTTGCGATCGGCTACAACCTCGTCCGCCTGGCGATGGCCCGGGCGGCCGCGGAGGTCGGGGTCCCTGCGATCCGCATCAGCTACCGCCACGCGTTGTTGCTGATCCGCGACTTCTGGCGGTTGGCCGCAGTCACCACCGGTCCGGGCTTGCTCCCGCGTCACATCGAACACCTGCACTACGATCTCGCGCTGCTCGTCTTGCCTCCGCGACAATCGCGTCGCAGCTACCCCAGAGCGGTCAAGATCAAGATGAGCAGCTACCCGAGGAAGCGGTGATCCCGATGGCTTGCTTCGCTAACTTACCGGCATTGGGGCTAGCCATCGCTAGGCTTCCGTCGCTCCGATCTTTGACAAGTGATACGGCCTTGGAACCTGTCGTCGAGCTCTCGGTCGAGGAGGCCTCGCGCAGGTGGCTTTCGAGCTACGTCCCGACGGCTCGGGGGCCAAAGACTCAGAAGCTTGCCGCTCAACGTGTGCGCGACTACTTGAACCCTCTCCTCGGGCACGTTCTCCTGCACCGATTGACTCCGGACGTCGTGCGGAAGTACCGAGGCGACGTGGAGCGATCTGGCCCACCGCCAGGTACACTTCCACCATCTCGAGACCGAGCCCGTGTCGCTCGTTCGGAAGGGTGGCGAGCAGCACACGAGGCGCACCCGCGCGATCTTCGTACGCCGACATGAGCACGCGCAGCTG
>JANMAX010000131.1:0-41840 GCA_031360075.1 bacterium
GCCGCCGCCCCGCTGATGAGTCCGTCGAAGGCGCCGACACGTGGAAGCTCAAGATCACGAAGAAGAACGGCAAGGTCGAGTACCAGTACCTGGACGCCGAGACCTATCTGCTCGTGAAGAGCGAGGGCAAGACCAAGCGCCGCGGCACCGAGATGGAAGTCGAGACGCTGTTCTCCGACTACAAGGACGTCGACGGATTCATGGAGCCGTTCTCGATGGAACAGGGTGCGAAGGGCATGCCGCAGCGCCAGAAGATGACGTTCACGAAGATCGAACTGAACGTCGCGCTCGACGACAGCCACTTCGCGATGCCGGCGGGCACCGACACCACGAAGGCCGCGCCCAAGCCGGCTGCCGTGAAGGGCGATGCCGCCAAGAAGGCGGATGCCAAGGCGACGACGACGACCAAGAAGAAGGACAAGTAGTCACGCTGGAATCGCGGCGCGGTCCTCTGCTCATCGGGGGCCGCGCCGCTCGATTTTCCACCCCTCCCGCCCGAGGTCCCCTGAGATGCCGCCTACGAGTGCACTCCCGCGCACGATCCGTCGTGCGTTCGCTCTGTTCGGCGCCGTGCTGGCACTGAGCGCCGCATCTGGCGCCGGCCGCGTGTGCGCCGACGATGCCCCTGCCGCCGACTGGAAGCTCGACTCCGACACGTTCGAGGGGCTGCGCGCACGCCAACTCGGGCCCGGCGTCATGAGCGGCCGCATCAGCTGCATCGACGGGGTGTCGGGGGATCGCAACACGCTGTGGGTGGGCACCGCGGGTGGCGGAGTGTGGCGCTCGCGTGACAACGGCACCACGTGGAAGGCCGTGTTCGACGCGCACGCCATGAGCATCGGCGCCATACGCGTCTCCGTTAAGGACCCCAGGATCGTCTACGTGGGTGCGGGCGAGACCTGGACGCGCAACAGTGTCGGCTACGGCGACGGCATGTACCGCACCACCGACGGCGGCGATTCATGGACGCACATCGGGCTCGAGCGGACCGAACGCATCGCCCGCATCGTCGTGCATCCGACGCGTCCGGACACCGTCGTGGTGGCCGCCCTGGGGCCGCTGTTCGCGGACAGCCCGGAGCGCGGCATCTACCGCACGACGGATGGCGGCAAGACGTGGACCCAGACGCTGTACGTCGATGCGCGCACCGGAGCGGCCGACCTCGCGGCGGATCCGCAGAACCCCGACGTGCTGTACGCCTCGATGTGGACCGTGCGGCGCCAGGCGTGGACGTTCGCCTCGGGCGGCTCGGGCTCGGGGCTCTACAAGAGCGCCGATGGCGGCAAGACGTGGCGCAAGCTGGTGAACGGCCTGCCGGAGGGTGACCTGGGCCGCATCGGTGTCGCGGTGTCGCCGGCGCGCGCCAGCCGCGTGTACGCGGTGGTCGAGGCGAAGAGGACCGCGTTCTACCGCAGCGACGACGCCGGTGAACACTGGGAGAAGGGCAACGACTCGAGCGCCGATGTGACCGGGCGGCCGTTCTATTTCGCGAACGTCGTGCCGGACCCCAGGAACTTCGAACGTGTCTACAAGGGCGGCTTGAACCTGGCGGTCAGCGAGGACGGCGGCAGGACGTTCGTGGGCGCGGGCGGTGGCGGATTCGGCGGTGCGCCCTACCACAGCGACCTGCACGCGGTCTGGATCGATCCCAAGAACCCGGAGTTCATGGTCATCGGCACCGACGGCGGCGTGTACTTGTCGCTGGACCGCGGCAACACGTGGCGGCCCTCCGAGAACATCCCGGTGGGCCAGTTCTACCACGTCAGCTACGACATGCGCGTGCCCTACAACGTTTATGGCGGACTTCAGGACAATGGCACCTGGACCGCGCCGAGCACGCGTTCGGGCGGCGTGCCGAACCGGATGTGGGAGAGCCTGCTGGGCGGCGACGGCTTCTGGGCGTTCCCGGACACCAAGGATCAGGACGTCGTGTATTGCGAGTATCAGGGCGGCCATCTGTCGCGCGTGCGCCTCTCGACCGGTGAAACCAAGGACATCCAGCCGTTGCGCGGCGCCGGCGACCCCAAGTTGCGCTTCAACTGGAACGCCCCGCTGCATGTGGGCCCGAGCGGTGCGCTCTACATGGGTGCGCAGTTCCTGTACCGCACGCGCGATATGGGGGACACGTGGGAGAAGATCTCGCCCGACCTGTCCACGAACGATCCCGCCAAGCTGCAGCAGGACAAATCCGGGGGGCTGTCGATCGACAACTCGACCGCCGAGAATCATTGCACGGTTTATGCGATCGGCGAGTCGCCGAAGGACGGCAATATCGTGTGGGCCGGCACCGACGATGGCCAGCTGCACGTGACGCGTGACGGCGGCAAGACGTGGACGAACGTCACCAGGAATATCGCCGGGCTGCCGGCGTCAACGTGGATCTCGTACGTCGCGCCGTCGTCCCACGATGCCGGCACGTGTTTCATCACGGCCGACGGCCACATGCTCGGAGACTTCGCGCCGCACGTGTTCGTCACGCGCGACTTCGGCAAGACGTTCACTGCGCTCGCCACGCCGGCGATCAAGGGCTACGCGCATACCGTGCGCCAGGACATCGTGAACCCCGACCTGCTGTTCGTGGGCACGGAGTGGGGTCTGTATGCCTCGCTCGATGGCGGTCAGCAGTGGGCGCAGATCAAGGCCGGCATCCCAAGCGTGGCGGTGCGCGATCTGGCGATCCAGCCGCGCGAGGGCGACCTGCTGGTGGCCACGCACGGCCGCGGCATCTACATCCTCGACGACCTGTCGCCGCTGCGCTCGCTGACGCGCGACAAGCTCGCCGCCGATGCGGCGTTCCTCACGACGCGGCCGAACGTGCTGTCGATCCCGCGCCAGGAACAGCGCTTCGGGGGCAGTGCCGATTGGGCCGGCGACGAACTGCCGGAGGCCGCGATCCTGACCTACTACCTGAAGAAGCGGCACCTGATCGGCGACCTGAGGCTCGAGATCTTCGATGAGGCGGGGAAGAAGCTGTCCACGATCAACGGCGGCCGCCGTCGCGGCATCAACCGTGTCGAGTGGCCGATGCGCCTGAAGGGTCCGAAGCTGCCGCCCGCCGCGAACCTCGTGCCGAACCAGTTCGCATTCGTGGGGCCACGCGCGGCCGCGGGCACGTACACGGCGAAGCTGACCAAGAACAAGGAGACGTTCACGAGCGCGTTCACGCTGGTGCCGGACTCGCGCGCCACGCATTCGGCCGAGGACCGCGCCATGCAGGTGAAGCTCGTGAACAGCCTGTACGCGCAACTCGGCGACCTGACGTACACGGTCGAGGGCATCCAGGCCGTGCGAGACTCCGCCAAGGCACGCGCCAAGTCGCTCGGTAAGGACGCGCTGGCAACGAAGCTCACGGCGTTCGCCGGCGAGCTCGAAGCGCTGCGCGGCCGCCTGGTGGCGGCCAAGGAAGGCGGCCGCCTCACGGGCGAAGAGCAGTTGCGCGAGCAGTTGGGCGATCTCTACGGCAAGGTGAACGGCTACGACGGCCGTCCCACGAACGGTCAGATCGCGCTGGCGGACGTGCTCGCGGGCGAACTCAAGAAGGGTGCCGCCGAACTGGACGCGCTGCTCGCCAAGTCCCTTCCGTCGCTGAACGCCGGCCTGTCCGGCAAGAAGCTGCCGTTGCTCGCGCGTGAGACCCGCGAGGCGTACGACAAGCGCAGCGAGGACACCGCGCGCGGCTCGGGCGGACTCGACCTGGTGCGCGCGTTGTTCGGCGACCTCGGGGGAAACCCCGAGGGCGAAGCAGGGGAGCGCGAGTAGCCGGCACGTCGCGGGCGAAGCAAGCCAGCGCGCCCGACCCGCGGGTGCAGGAGGGCGGGGGCGGAGAGCCCGGCGGCACCGGACCGCTCTGCCCGGTCCCAGGCCCGAACGCGTTCGCCGTGCGGCAGCCCCCGCGCGTGAGGGTCGCGGCTCAGTCGGCTCGGCGCAGTAGCACCAGCGCGTAGCCCATCGTCACGCGGCCCCACTTGGCGTAAGCGCGGGCCCAGACGTCGATGCGCTCGCGGAACACGCGTGCATCCGGGTCGCCGGCGTTCGTATCGCACCAGGCGCGCACGTTCGCCGCGTAGGCGTGCTCATAGGCATCCCACTCGGTCGCCGTGCTCTCGTGGCAGGCCTCGAGCCGCCAGCCGAGTTCGCGAGCGATCGCCAGTGTGGCGAGCAGTGAGTGCTGTTCGTCCTCGCGGCCGCCAAATGCCGCGAGATAGTCGGGGTGCGGCGGCTGCTGCCAGTAGCCGGGGCCCATGAGGGCCCAGCCGCCGGGCGTGACCAGGCGCTGCATGCCGTGCAGCGCGGCGCGCCAGTCACCGAACGCGTGCAGGCTGCCAGTGCAGATCCCGAGCGTGAACGTGCCGGGGGCGACCAGCGCGTCGGCGAGCCTGGATTCGATGACGGCCGCCATGCCCGGCATGAGTCGCGTCGCGATGCGCGCGCGCGCGTCCTCGGCGAATACCGGGTTCGGCTCAACGCCAACGCCCGTTCCGCCGAGGCGTTCGAGTGCCCTCACCAGGAGCTCGCCCTTGCCGCAGCCCACGTCGAGGATGCGCGGGGCAGCACCCGTGCTGGCGTGCACCGCACCGGCGGGGCTCGCGGCGCCGGCGAGTGCAACGCGTTCCAGCAGGGCATCGGCACTCGCCCCGCTCGCGGGGCCGAGCAGCGAGTGGCTGGCGTGGCCGATGGTCGAGAACCGGAACCGGTCGGGCGCGCCCGGATTCACCGTGCGGCCCTGCCCTGTTCGCGCCACTCGAACGTCATGCCGCCCGGGCCGATGACGGATGGCGTCATGCGACGCTCAGCCTTTCGCGGCGCTCTCGTTGGCGCGGCCATGCTCGACGTACGCCTTCTTGAGCCGTGTCATGAGATCGCCGCGACGGTCGTACAACCGCTTGCGCGTCCGCGGTGCGTGCCTCGCGAGCGCGTATGCCGTGAGCAGCGGCAGGCCGATGGTCGAATCGGTGTAGCAGATGACCGTGCCAGGCAATTGCTCGGGGTCGATCTTGCCCCAGCTCACGGCCTCGGCGGGCGTGGCACCCGAGAGTCCGCCCGTATCCGGGCGCGCGTCGGTCACGGCGAGGAAGTAGTCGTGGCCCTTCTCAGCGATGCCCAGCACCTCCTGGATCTGCGGCTCGGTCTGCAACAGGAAGTTCTTGGGACTGCCGCCGCCAAGGATCCACACCGCGCTCTTGCCGCCCGCGGCCTTGGCGTCCCATACGATGCTGGCGGTCTCATTGACGTCGGCGTTCACGTCGATCAGCAGCAGGTTCCCCTCGAGGGCTTTGGCGGCGATGTTCATGCCGATGCTGGAGTCGCCGGGGGACGACGTGTACACCGGCACGCCGTATTCCCACGCCGCCGCGAGCAGGGAGCGGTGTTTAAGGCCCAGCTTGTCCTCGCGCGCACGCAGGTACTTGCCGCACAGGAAGTGGAACTCGGCGCTGCTCATGGTGCGCTGGAACTCGGGCGCCGAGATGATCTCGCGGAAGAACGCGTCGGTGTCCAGTAACACGCTGTAATCAAAAAAAATGTCGTAGATGCGCACGACGCCTTCCTCGCGCAGCACGACATCGTCGATCTGGAACGTGCCCTGATGCATCGCCAGTCCGAGCCCGAAGTGCGCGTCGTGGTACAGGTTCGCCCCCGTCGACACGATCCAGTCCACGAAGCCGGCCTCGAGCAGCGGAATCAGTGCGCTCATACCGAGCCCGGCCGGGGTGAGCGCGCCGGTCACCGACAGCGCCACGGTGACATCGTCCTGCAGCATGCGCTCGGTGAGCAGCCGGGCACCCTCGCGCAGTCGCGCGGCGTTGTACGCCAGGAACGACGAATCGATCAGGTCGGCGACGCTCTCGCGGCCGGTGATGGCGGGCGGATCGATGCGCGTGCCGCCAAGATAGCGGTGCGACTTACGGGCAGCGGACATGGAGGCCTCGGAAGATGGAGTCTCGGGGAAGCGAGCCGCACAACCGGGAAGCCCCGCGAGCGAGAGGCTTCGCGAGCGAGAGGGGTGCCGGAAGCGAACGCGCAGCATAGCGTGCGCGACTCGGCACCGAAAGGCGGGAGCACGAAGGGGGACCGAGATGCGGCGGCGAAGGCGCTCGGGACGAGAACCCCCCGGCAGTGGCTCCCCGCCGGGACGTGATCCGGCGCCGCCGCGGGCTTTCCGCTCAGTGGCGCCGCATGACCTCGGCCACGGGGACGTCGTCGATGTGCGAATGCCGGTCGGGCTCGAGTGCCGCCCCGGCGTCCAGCACACCGGCGCCGAACTGGTACGCGGCGCCGCTGAAGGCACCCGCGGTGACTTCGAGGCGCGCCATCATCTGCACCAGGTTCCAGTCCGGATGGTTTTCGGCGAGCAGTGCGCACGTACCCGCCACGAACGGTGCGGCCATCGAGGTGCCGCTCCACACGCGATAGCCCCCGCCCGGGAACGTGCTGCGCACGCCCACGCCCGGTGCCGCCAGTGCGACCATCTGCCCGTAGCTCGAGAAGACGGCGGGGTGGGCGGCGGCGTCCACCGCGGCAACGGCCGCGACGTGGCTCGAGCGCGCGGGGAACTCGACCGGTGTGTCCGAGCCCCAGTTGCCCGCGGACGTGATCACGACCACGCCGCGTTCCTCGGCTTCGGAGAGCGCGTTCTGGAGCGCGTCCGAACTCTTCACACTGCCGAGACTCAGGTTGATGACCTTGGCCCCGTGGTCGACCGCCCAGCGCACACCGGCCGCGATATCGAACAGGCTGCCGCGACCGTCCGAGTCGAGCACGCGCACGGCCAGCAGTCTGGCCTCGGGTGCCACCAGATGGACGATGCCCGCGACGTGCGTGCCGTGGCCGAAGCCCTCGTCGACCCGGCCGTCGGCATCGTTGTCGATCAGGTCGCGCGTGTCGTCAGGGTCGTCATCGTTGTCCACCATGTCGATGCCCCCGGCATAGACGTTCCGCAGCAGCGGATGCCGGGGGTCGATGCCGGAGTCGAGGATCGCGACCGTGACCCCGGCCCCGAGCGCGACCTCATGCGCCCGGGCGATGTGGATGGTCGCGGCCGAAGCCTGTTCCGCGAAGGAGTCCGGCGTCCCGGCGCCGTCATCGAATGCGAAGCTCTGCTGGCGGGTCTCGGCGGTCTCGAGCCAGTCGTTGGGCTCGGCGGTCAGGACACGCGGGTCCGCGGCGAGCAATGCTTGCAGTTCGAGCGCCGTCTGCCCACTGCCAGGCATGAAGCTGGCCTCACGTTGGTCGGCCTCGTACTCGATGAGTCGGGCCTGGTACGAAGCGGCAATCGCCGCAGGATCGGCGCCGGGCGCGAGCGTCACGACGACCTGTCCTTCGATATTCCTTCCACCACCACCGCCACCACCGCCAGAAGTGGCGCTGACGCGTGCGCGATCGGGCCCGACGGACCTCGTCAGCGACCGGCCGCACGAGGCGGTGAGCGCCACGATCAGCAACGCGACCAGCAGTCCGGCCGGGTGCGGTTTCGATCGCGAACTGGTTCGGGGCATGGGACAAGGATCTCCGGTGCGGTGTCCGGGTTAAGTATGGCATCGCGCGTCCGGCGGAGTTCACGAGTAAAGCGCCACCGTGCCCGTCTGCTCCAGCCGAATGTCTTCGATCAGCACAATCCTGTTCGTTGTTGCAACCCCTCGTGCAGCATGCACGAAGGCCCGGCGGAGCAGGACGCTCCGCCGGGCCTTCGAGAAACTGGGATGTCGCGGGGATCAGTGCTGACGAAGGGTCTCGTCGACGCCGGGATTCGGGTTGAACGAGGCGTCCGGGGCGAGTGCTGCGCCCACGTCGAGACCACCGGCGCCGAACTGGCTCTTGCTGGCTCCCGCGGGAACGCTGATAAGCGCATGGGCTGTGCCCTGGAGCCGCGTCTCGACTTCGAGCAGGCCCCAGAAGGGATGCTTCTCGATCAGCAACGCCGCAGCGCCGGCCACGAACGGTGCCGACATCGAAGTGCCGCTCCACAGGCGGTAACCACCGCCGGGATATGCGCTGCGGATGGCCACACCCGGCGCGGACAACTCCACGTCGCTGCCATAGCTGCTGAACGACGCGCCGGCGTTGTTCGCGTCGACTGCAGCGACGCACAGCGTGTGCGTGGACTTGCCCGGGAAGTCCACGTTCTGGGAGGTGCCCCAGTTGCCGGCGGTCGCGGTGACGATGACGCCAGCATTCTCGGCATCTTCCAGCACGTTCTGGAGCGCGTCGCTGCGTGAAGTCGAGCCCAAGCTCAGGTTGATGACCTTAGCTCCCTGCTCCATCGCCCAACGCACACCGGCCGCCACATTGACGATGTCCCCGCGGCCGTCGGCGTCGAGCACGCGCACGATGAGCAGCTGCGCATCGGGGGCCACCAAGCGGACGATGCCGGCGACGTGCGTGCCGTGGCCGAAGGCCTCGTCGACACGGCCGTCGCGGTCGTTGTCGATGAAGTCGCGACGGTCCGCCGCGATGGCGTCGTTGTCGATGAAGTCCCAGCCGCCGACGATGGCGTGGCGCAGCTTGGGATGGTTGAGGTCGGCGCCAGTGTCGATGATGGCGACTTTGACACCCTTACCGGTGGCGACCTCATGCGACTCGGCGACGTGCATGTTCAGGACGGCCGGCTGTTCGGCGAACGTCGTGGCATTGCCGAAGCCATCGTCGAACGCGAAGCTCTGTTGGCGGGCCTCGGCCGGCTCCATCCACTGGTTCGGCTCGGCCGTGATGATACGGCCGTCGACGATCAGTTGGTCCATGAGTGTTCCGGCGGTCTGGCCGGCCACGGGGCGCAGCGAAGCGGTGCGCTCATCCCCTTCGGCGGAGACGATGACGGCGCCGTACTGGACGGCGATCTCGGTCAGGCTCACGCCGGGCGCGAAGGAGACCACGACCTGGTTCTCGAGTCCCTGCGTGGCAAAAGCGTCGGCCCCCACATGCCTGTTGCCGGCGTCAGACGACGCCGGCGCGGTGGGCAACGAACGGCTGCAAGACGTGGCGATCAGTGCCAGGGACGTCAGCACGACCGCGCGTCGAATATCGATTTGTCCGAGATTGATACGCATCACCCAAGCCTCCTGTGTTGCAAGGAGTGTAGTGGAGCGCTACCCCTTCCGGACAGGTCCACTTGGAACTTTTCAGCCAGAACCTGTTGAATGTCAACAAGTTGCGCCGAGTCGAACGAAGTTTTGCTGCCGCTTACATGAGCCAAAGTCTCGGTGCCCTCTTCGTACGGGATCGACTCTCGGCCAGCGCCGTCCGTGAGCAGCCGGGGCCCGCCGAGGACGGCGAAGCCGGCCCAGTCGATGGGATGCTCGCCCGCGGTCGCACATGCGGCCTGGGCGCCGGCGAGGGCGCGCGGCAGCGTGGTGCCCTGCGCGAGCCGGGCGTACAGGTCGGACATGAGGCGCGCGGTGGCTTCGTCGTCGACGTCCCACTGCGCGGCCACCACGGCGGCGGCGCCGGCCAGCAGGAACGCGCGCGCCAGCCCGAACCACTCCTCGCCGGGGCGCACCAGCGCGCGGGCGGTGTGGCAGGCGGACAACGTCACCCAGCGGGCGGACAGCGAGATGTCGGCGAGCTCGCCCGCCAGGAGCCAGCGGTCGTGCAGGCGCAGGCCCGAGGCCTCGGGCGCGTCGGCGCGCCACCCGCCATGGCCGGCGAAATGGATCCAGTCGGCGCGCGGCGCGAGCTCCAGGAAGCGGTCGGCGGTGGCGTCGGCGCCCGACAGCACGGTGGCCCCGGGGAACGCGGCCAGCACAGCCGCCGTCTCGCCCTGCACCGCATCGAGTTCACCGGCATCGACCGCAACCACCAACGGCGCGGTGGAAGGCAGTGTGTGCGTGGGGCGTACCATGCCCAGCCGCAAGCCCGGAACGACCACGGATTCGCCGGCCTGGCACAGCAAGCGGCCATCGGGCAGCGGCATCGCCGCCCACGGCAGTCGTGCCAGCGAGCCGGTGGGCGCGAACGCGAACGAGCTGGGCGTGGTGCGCAGCAGCGGCCACAGCACCAGCGATGCGATCTCCTCGCACTGGGACTGCAGTTCGGGATCGAACAGGCGCTGGCTGGCGGGCGTGAACGCCGCGCTGCGCAGCGAGAACAACACGGTGCCCACGAGTGAAGCGAGGCGTTCCTCGCCCACCAGCCGCGGGCGGGCGCGCAGCCCGTCGCGGCGCACGGTGATCGCACCCAGCGTGCCGTCGTGCAGGAACCAGTCGAACAACGTGGCATCCGGCGGCAGCGAACGGGCGATATCCATCGCACGGATCTCGCGCGGCGCGCGCGCCGACAGCGCCGAGCGCAGCGCGGGCTCCATCACCGCTGATGCCGGATCGTCACCGCGGCTGCGGCCTTCCTTGCCATGCGAGCGTTCGCGCGCGACGCGCGACGCCGTCCAGCGGCGGACGGATGCGGGTAGCGTGCCGCGGGCGCGGCGCGACTGCGCCGGGTCCACCAGGGCGCGGCCACGGCCGGCCTCGAGCGCTTCGAGAGCTTCGGCGACGCGCCCTTCCGAGATCTCGAGCAGCGCCAGCTCCTGATGCGGCCAGCCCCATTCGCCCCAGAACGTCGCGCGCCACTCTTCGTCCAGGATGCGCGCGGCGAGCCGTTCGGATTCGTCGGCGGCCTTCTGCAGCAGTTTGCGCGCTTCACTCGCTTGGCCGCGGGCCTGGGCGAGCGCGGCACCGGCGGCGAGCGCCAGGTGGCGCAGGCGGGCCGAGCGCTTGCTCGTGGGCACACGGACGAGCGAGCGCAGGCGGGTGGCCGCGGTGCGCGGCGAGCCGCACGCGATCAGCGCGCGCACTTCGATCGCGGCAGCGCACGCATCGCGTTCGCGATCGCCGGCAGCAGCGAAGCGGCGGCGAGCCGCCGCCATGAGCGCGGCCGCGGCGCGCGTATTGCCCTCGCGCGACCACAGCGTGGCGAGCCCGAGCAGGGCCTCGCCGATCCAGACCTGGTTGCCTTCGGCGTCGAACGTCGCGAGTGCGCGTTCGATCGCGGTGCGGGCGGCCTCCGGCTGCCCAAGGCGGTAGGCGGCGAGGGCGCCGAACAACTCGGCCTTGGCCGTCTCGTAGCGCAGCCCCAGCTCGCCGCAACTGGTCACGGCCTCGCGCGATTCCTTGAGCGCATCCTCGTGCGCGCCCAGACGCAGCAGGATCTCGGCGCGGTCCAGACGGGCAAGAGCGGCGAGCGACGGGTAGCCACGCTGTTCGGCTTCATCGCGGACGTGCGCGAGCCCGGCAAGGGCCTGCTCGTGACGCAGTTCGAGGAAGTCGAGGTAGGCGAGGTTGTATTCGGCCGACAGCTGCTCGTTTGAATTTCCTGAGGCCCGCTGGGCCTCCATCGCTTGGCTGTAGTGCTTGCGGGCTTCGTCGCAGCGGCCCAGTAGCGACAGGCAGTTGCCGACGTTCGTGCCGATCATGAGCGCGCTGGCGGGGTCGCCGGCCTTCTCGAGTGACTTGACGGCGGCGCGGTAGCACTCGAGCGCACGCTCGGGCAGGTCCAGCCGGTGCCAGAGATTGCCTTCGTTGTTGAGCAGGCGGGCGAGCGCGGCGCGGTCGCCGGTTTTCTCAAGGAGCCGGCGGCCGCTGGCCGCGGCTTTGCGCGCCTCGGGGTAGCGGCCCAGGTACATGAGCGAGTCCACGAGCCCGATCGCACAGCGGCCCTGCTCGCGTTTGTCGCCGGCTTTCGCGAACCACAGCGCGGCACGGCGGTAGGCGACTGCGGCTTCGCGGGTGCGGCGCAGACTGCGGAGCACGTGCGCGCGCAGGCGCCACAGCGTGCCACGTCCCGTGGCATCGGCGCGCTTCAGGGCGGACGCGAAACCGTCCTCGAGCTGCTTCAGCGCCGCCGCAGGTTCCGAGCGGCGGAGCGCTTCGACCTCGGCGACGAGCGCGGTCATGGCCTAGGGCTCGATGGTCGGGAGCCGGAAGCGCTCGTCGGCGTCGCGCAGCTGCAGCGTGACCGGGCCGAGTGGCAGGCCGTCGATGACGAAGCTGCCGCTGGCGTCCGGGTGCACGACGCGGCGCTCGGTGCCGGCCTCCACGATGATGTCCCAGAGGTGCGCGTCCAGGGCCACGAAGCGGCCGCGGATCGAAAGCGTGCTCATGCCCTCGCGCTCCAGCTCGAGGTCGAGCGAGTGCGTGCCGAGCTTGAAGCGGAGCCGGCGGGCCTCACCGACCGAGCGGCGGGCGGCAGCGGTCAGCGGCTGCGACGACGAATCGAACAGCAGCTCGGCGAAGGCATCGACGAGTCCGCGCACGACCGACGGCTTGGCGGCGGGGACGAACAGCGATGCGGCGCGCTCGTGCAGGAACAACGGCACCTCGCCGACACGATCGTCGCGCATGGTGGCGATGATCTCGCCCAGCGAGCGAACACGCTCGCGGCAGTTGGTGCAGGGACGGCCGAGATGTTCTTCGACCTGCCGCCGGTCGGCGGCATTGAGGCGCTGCTCGAGGAAGTCGAGCGCGACACTCGTGTCGAGGTGATGATCCCGGATCTTGTTGGACTTCACAGGGGGCCTCCATGAGCGCCGAGACGGTGGCGCGGTCAAACGTTGTTCAGCCCTTCGCTCCTATAGGTGGTGCGTCAGGCTTCGCTGATACCTTCCGATTCGCCATGCAGCTGGTCAAAGTGGCCCTTCAGGCGTTCCATGCACCGGGCGCGGGTCGGCCCCAGGGACCCCACGGGCACGCCAAGACGTTGTGAAAGTTCGGTATAGGACGGTGTTGGTTCCTCGTAGTAGAGCGCCTCCAGCAAGCGTTTGCAGCGCTCGGAGACGGCTCCCATCGCCATCCGGACCTGATGCTGGCGCTCGACCTTCTCGAGGTCGGCCCCGACCGCTTCTCCCTGGTCCTCGAGATTGGCGAACGTGTCGTCCTCGTGGTCCTCGCGGGCGGCCTCGCGCCGGCGCTTGAGTGCCGTGGTGCGAGCGATGCGCTCGGACGTGCTGGACAGCCAGCGGACCAGCGCGCGGCCATCGCGCAGGCGGGGGAGCCCCTTGAGGAGCGCGGTGAAGACGTCCTGGAACACGTCCGCCATGTCTTCATCAGCCAGCCGGTAGGACCGCCCGATGGAATAGACCAGCCGTTCGTGGCGCCGCACCAGCGCCTCCCAGGCGCGCGCGTCCCCATCGATACAGCGTGCCACGAGGCGCGCGTCGAGTTCGGGATCCAGTTCGCCCGAGCCGGAAAGTCTCATAGTGGTACAGGATAGCGGGCCCGCCCTCGGCTCGCCATTGTCACAGGCTGGGTCATTGGCCCCCGCGAGCACCGCCGGCGCCGGGCTACCTTAGTACCGGTTGCTGGGGGGGAGTTGGAATCGACTACGCTGAGTCGCTGCGAAGGTATCAAGAAGTGCCCTGCCTGCACCTCTTGATCAGCAGGCGGAGTGTCCGCCGGCGGCATCCTTGGAGAGACGATGCTCTCGCACTGGCTCCTCTACTCATATGACGCACTCGGCCTCGGCCACGCTCGCCGCATGACGGGCATCGCCCGCGCCGTGCTGCCGAGCCGCCCCGACCTGTCGGCGCTGCTGGTCACCTGCTCGCCGCAGATCGATGCCCTGCCGGTGCCCGCCGGACTCGACTACGTGAAGCTCCCGAGTGCGCGCAAGATGTCCACTTCCCAGTACGTCGCCCGCACGATGCGCCTGGAGCCGGACCGGCTCCGCGATCTGCGCGCCACGATCCTCGAAGAGGTGGCGCGCTCGTTCCAGCCCGACTTCTTCCTGTGCGACAAGTCGCCCGGCGGCCTCATGGGCGAGTTGGCCCCGACGCTCGACCGCCTGCGCACCGAGTCGCCCGCGACTCGCATGGTGCTCGGCTGGCGCGACATCCTCGATGCCCCGCACATCGTCCGCGCCGAGTGGCGCAAGAGCAACGTCCTGTCGCACATCGACCGTTGGTACGACGAGATCTGGGTCTATGGCGATCCGACGCTGTTCGATGTGCGCGAGGAATACGACCTGCCGGACCACATCGCCGACCGCGTCCGCTACGTCGGTTATCTGTCGCCGCATGTCTCGCCCGAAGCCGTGGCCGACTCGCGCGCGGAACTCGAGACGCTCGCCCCTGGCGAGCCGGGCTCGGGTCCGATCGCGCTGGTCACCGTCGGTGGCGGTGAGGACGGTGAAGCACTGCTCGCGCGCTGGGTCGCCGCGGCCAGCAGCGGGCTGTTGCCGCGTGACCTGCGCTCGGTCGTCGTGACCGGCCCGATGATGCCGGAGGACGCGCAGATGCGCATCACCGCCGCCGCGCCCGCTTCCTGCACCGTGACACGCTATATCGGCGGGCTCGAGACCTACGCCGCAGCGGCCGACCTGGTGGTCGGCATGGCGGGCTACAACACGTCGTGCGAAGTCCTGGGCGTCGGCACGGCTGCCGTGCTGGTGCCGCGCGCGAGCCAGCGCGACGAGCAGCGCATGCGGTCGACGCGGCTGGCGGCACGGGGCCTCATCGACACCGTGGATTCCACCGAACTGACCCCCGAGACGCTGGCCGCGGCCGCCACGCGCGCCATGGCGCGCGGACGCCGCAGGGGCGAGGCCGGGCTGGCACTTGATGGCCATACGCGCGTCGTACGCGAAGTGAACCGCGTCGTGCCGGCGAAGCCGATGCCACCCACGAACCTGCTGCGGGAGATGACCGCGTGAGCAGCCCGCGCGTGGCTTATGTCCTGCGGGCGTTCCCGCGGCTGAGCGAGACCTTCATCCTGCACGAACTGCTCGCCCTCAAGGCTCGCGGTGTCGACGTGCGGGTGTTTGCGTTCGAGCGGGTCGATGGCGAGTGCATGCACCCGGATGCCGCGCTCATGCTGCCCGAGGTCACGTTCGTGTCGGCCAAGGAGCCCGCGATGTGGCGCGGCCCCGCCGTGGTGCCGGCGAAGCAGCGCCGCTGGGCGCATGCCGGCCGCCAGATCGGACTCGAGCTCAAGGCCTGGGGCGCGACGCACGTGCACGCCCACTTCGCCGGTCCCGCCGCCACCGCGGCGTGCTTCGCCGCCGAGACCGCGAAGATCACGTTCAGCTTCACCGCGCATGCGAAGGACATCTTCGTCGACTCGCTCGACTGGAAGTGGCTGGCCTGGCTGGGTGCGAAGGCGCATGCCGTCGTAACCGTGTGCGACTACAACCGCCGGTTCCTGCGCCGCAACATGCCGGATGCGCGCATCGTGCGCATCTACAACGGCGTGAACCTCGACCGCTGGGCACCGCCCGCCCGCCGCGCCGCGGACGGCCCGGTGGTCACGGTCGGCCGCTTCGTGCGCAAGAAGGGCTTCGACATCCTGGTCGAGGCCATTGCCCTGCTGCGCGATCGTGGCTTGGCCGTGAAGACCGTCATGGTCGGCGACGGCGCCGAGTTCGAAGCCGTGCAGGCCCGCGCCAAGGAACTCAAGCTCGGCCGCCTCGTGCGCTTCCCGGGCGCGCTGACACATCCCGAAGTCATGAAGATCATGCGCAAGGCGTCCATGGTCGCCCTGCCCTGCATCGTCGATACCGATGGCAACCAGGATGCCCTGCCGACCGTGCTGCTCGAAGCGGCAGCCTCGGGGCTGCCAGCCGTCGCGACGCGTGTCGCCGGTGTTCCCGAGATCGTGAAGGACGGCGTGACCGGCCGTGTCGTCGCTCCCGGCGACGCCAAGGCGTTCGCCGATGCACTCGCTGACATGATGAAGTCCCCCCGCCGCCGCGCTCTCATGGGCACGGCAGCACGCCGGCGCGCCGAACGCATGTTCGACCAGCGCCGCGCCTCGCACGCGCTGGTCCGGCTGTTCGCCGAGTCCTGCCGCTCCGCTCAAGCTCCCCCCCGCCTGCAGGAGTCTCCCCGTGCACATCGCACTGCTGTGCTCTGATCTCGGTATTCCCCTTGGCGGTGTGAAGGGTGCTTCGGTTCACTTGCGAGCGGTGGCGGCGTCCCTGTTGCGGATGGGCCACCAGGTCACGGCGATCATTGCGAGCGCGGGCCCGGAATCGGGCTTCGCTTCGCTGGCCGAGCGCGGGCTCGGCATCCGTGTGCTGCGCCAGCCGCGCACGGTGCGTGAAATCGACTGGCATCTGTCGCAGGTGCAGCCCGATCTGGTGCTCGAGCGTCTGGCCCTGCTGTCGCCAGAAGGCGCAGTCGCCGCGGCCGAAGCCGGCATCCCGCACGTCTATGAAGTCAACGCCCCGCTCGACGTCGAGGCCGCACTGCACCGCAACTTCGACCGCGTCGAGGAGGCCCGCATCCAGTTCGCGCGCGGCTTCGCTGCGAGCCGTGGTGCGATGGCGGTGTCCGAGGAAGTCGCCAACTGGGTGCGCGAACTGGCGCCCGCGGGCTTCCAGGTCAAGGTCGAGTCCAATGGCGCCGGTCCCGAGTTCCTGGCCGCGCCCGACGTTCGCCTCGTGCACCAGATCGAGCAGCGGCTACGCTTGGGCGGCGGCGAGTTCCGGGTCGGTTTCGTGGGCACGTTCCGCCCGTGGCATGACATCGACACGCTGCTGCACGCCACCAGCGAGCTGGCCAAGAACGTGCCGACGCGCGTGCTGATGGTGGGTGACGGCCCGCAGCGCAACCACGTGCTGCGCACCGCCTGGTCGGGACGCGCCGCGGTCACGCTCACCGGTGCGGTGCCGCACCACGAGATCCCCGCCCACCTCGCGTTGTGCGATGCCGTGGCGGTGCCGTACGCTTCGGAGGATGTCTACTTCTCTCCGCTCAAGCTCGTCGAGGCGATGGCAGCCTCGCGTCCGGTCGTGGCCAGTGCCACGGGTCCGGTGAAGCGCGTCGTGACTGACGGTCGCGATGGCCTGCTCGTGGCTCCCGGCGACCGCGTTGGATTCACCGCGGCGCTCGAGCGTCTTGCCTTTGAGCCCGCGCTGCGTGGCCGCATCGGCGCCGAAGCGCGCCGCACGGTCGAGCGCGAGTACACGTGGGACGCCGTGATCGGGAGGGTGCTCAAGTTCGCGGCTGGTTTGCCGGCTCGCGCGGAGGGTTCGTGGCGGGCCTGATTCCCCGGCTCCGCGACACACTGCCACGGCTGTCGCGAGTCATGCGGGCGTTCTTGCCACGCGTGCGTCCGCATGCGCTCCAGTTGTTCGTCGCGCTGGCCCTGGGCACGACGGTCGCACTCACCGATGTCATGAAGCCATGGCCGCTTCAGGTGGTGTTCGACCTCGTCATCAGCCCGCCGGTGGCCACCAAGCACCATGCCGCGCGTTTCCATGGGCCGAGTGCGCTGGTCGCGCCTTTCCTGCACGGCTTCACACCCGAGTCCATTCTGCTGGTGAGCGCGATCGCCATCCTGCTCATCTCGGTGATCGGCGGGCTGGCCGAGTTCAGCGAAACCGTCGTCATGTCGAACGTCGGACAGACGATCATCGCCAAGCTGCGCCGCGACCTGTTCCGCCACCTCATGAAGCTGCCACCGCTCTACCACATGAGCCGCCAGCAGGGCGACATGCTCATGCGCCTGACCGGCGACATCGTCCTCATGCGCGAGTTGCTCGTCGGCAACATGCTCGACAGCGCCTCGGCACTGCTGGTGATCGTCGGCACGCTCGCGGCCATGCTGTGGATGGACTGGCGCCTGACACTGCTGTCCCTGTCCATCGTGCCCATCGTCGCGTTCGCCGGTGCTGTGTTCAGCCGCCGTATCCGCAAGCTCGTGCGCCAGAACCGCGACCGCGAAGGCAAGCTGGCATCCTCCGCCGGCGAATCGCTTGGCGCCATTCACGTGCTGCAGGCGTTCGGTGGCGCGGATCGCGCGGCCAAGGCTTACGAGCGCTCGAACCGCTCGTCCCTGCGCTCGGGCCTCAAGGCCGGCCGCGTCGAGGCCATGCTGGCGCGCACGCTCGACCTGCTGACGTCGGCCGGCACCGCGGTCACACTGCTGCTGGGCGCCACATCGGTCGCGCATGGCGAGCTGTCCGCCGGCGGGCTGCTGGTGTTCCTGTCCTACCAGCGCACGCTATTCAAGCCCGTGCGCCAACTGGCCCGTATCGCAGCGCGATCCGCGAAGGCTTCGGCCTGCGGCGAGCGCGTGCTCGAGGTGCTCGAGACGCCGATTGGCATCGAGGACCAGCCTGACGCGGTGGCGTGTGGACGGCTGTCCGGCGAGATCGAGCTCGACCACGTTACGATGCAGTACCCGCGCGGCGATATCGCGCTCAACGACGTGTCGTTCGTCGTGCCGGCCGGTAGTGTCGCCGTGATCCGCGGTGAGTCCGGTGCCGGCAAGAGCACGCTGCTGTCGCTCATGCCGCGGCTCATGGACCCGACCGGCGGTGTCATCCGTTTCGACGGCCATGACATCCGCGAGTTCACGCTCGAGTCGCTGCGCTCACAGATCGCCATGGTGTTCCAGGACTCCGTGCTGTTCGGCATGAGCCTGCGCGAGAACATCGCGCTCGGTGATCCCGAAGCGACCCCCGAGCAGATCGAAGCGGCCGCCGAGGCGGCCGGTGTCATGCGCTTCGCGCCCGAGCTGCCGAGCGGGCTGGATACCGTCGTCGGCGAACGTGGCGCGCAGTTGTCGGGTGGTCAGCGCCAGCGCGTCGCCTTGGCGCGCGCCGCATTGCGCAACGCGCCGATCCTGATCCTCGACGAGCCGTTCTCCCACCTCGATGAAGCCAGCCGCGATCACGTCCTGGCCGCGCTTCACAACGTCTCCGCAGGGCGCACGGTGTTGCTCGTGACTCATCAGGACCACCCCGGGTTCACTGCCGATGTCGAAGTCGTGCTCGCGGGCGGGCGGGTGGTCTCGGTGCGCGGAGGGCAGAAGGTGGTCCCCGCGGGTGCCGGGATGCCGGCATGAGTTCCCCGGATCCCGTGACCGAACCCCGGCTGCCCGAGTGGTCCGCGCTGCTCGACCCGGCGTCATTGCTCACGAGGCTCGCCTCGATCACCGACGAGCGCGGCACGCTCGCCGCCGTGAAGCCGTTCTACCTGCGCTGGAAGCCGGGCACGAGCGCGCTGCTGGGCGTCCGGTTGTCGTGGCACACAAGCGAAGGTGCCATCGAATCGCTTGCCTCGCTGTATCTGGGCGATGGCCTGGCCGATGCTGCCGAGAAGGCCGGGACGCTGCGGCTGCTGGAACCGGTCATCGGTCCCGCGCTCGCCCGCACGGAAGACGCGTTGTTCCTGGCGTTCCCCAACGACCGCCTGCTGAAGGGCCTGTCGGCCGTGGCCGACGAGCGCCGCGTCGGCAACCGGCTGTGTGCGCCCGGCACGGCGCTCCACGAGCGCGGCTTCCGTGTGAAAGCGCGCGGCTCTTTGGTGCGCCCGGTGCGCTGGAAGCCCGGACGCCGCGCCGTGCTCGAACTCGACTTGAAGCTCGCCAACGACGGCACCGGCGAACGCGAGCCATGGCATGCCTTCGCGCGCGTCATGCCGGCGGCCGAGATCGAAGCGCGGCTCGGCTGCTGGCATGCCGCCGCGCGCGTGCGCGCCGTGCGTGCGCCCGCGATCGTGTTCACCGATCTCGAGCGCAGCTGGTTCGCGACCGCCGTCGCTCCGGGCCGCGCGCTCGCCGCGGTGCCGGGTACGGCGTTGCTCGCCGCGCTGCGCGCCGCGTTCACCGAACTGCACGCCGAGACCGGCGACGCTCTCACCACGCGCACCGACCGCGACGACCTGCTTCCCGCCCAGCGTGCGCTCGAGGCGCTCGCGCGGGTCGCGCCCGAACTCGAAGCGCGTACCAGCGCGTTGCGCACGCGGCTCGGCGTCGTGCTCGAATCGCTGCGTCCGGCGCCGCGCGTGTTCACGCATGGCGACCTCGGCGCCGACCAGCTGCTCGCCCATGGCGACCAGCTCGCCGTCATCGACTGGGACGAAGCGGCCAATGGCGATGCGCACGCGGACTGGGCCTCGCTGGCGGCGGACTTGCGCGGCCGCGGCCTTGACGGGTCATGGGTCGAACCGCTGGCGCGCGAAGTGCTGGCCGAGCGTTTCGATGGCGCCCGGCTCGCCTGGCAGCTGGCGGCCGCCGAAGCGCGCCGCGTCGTCGAGGGCCTGCAGCGCGGCCGCGCGGAGTGGCGTGCGCGTGCGCTCGATGCGCTGGCCGTATCCGAGGCGATACTCGCCGTGGCGTTCAGTGTTACTCCCGCCGCGCGCTCGGCTTCCGGCTCCGGTGTGGGTGCGTGGCTTGCCGCGCTCGCGGATCCCGCGCTGCGCTTCACGGTGCCGGGCGTCGACGCCCGGGTCTCGCGTGTCGCGGCCGTGTGGCCCGACGGCGAGGGGGGAGCGCTCGTGCGGCTCGAGCGCGCGTCGGATCCCGGCAAGGTCGTGCGCTGGCTCAGGCTGGGTGCGACCGTCGAGGTGTTCGACTTCCCTGAAGA
This sequence comes from bacterium, assembly GCA_031360075.1. Taxonomy (GTDB): domain Bacteria; phylum Eisenbacteria; class RBG-16-71-46; order RBG-16-71-46; family RBG-16-71-46; genus JAIOPA01. The sequence goes on from JANMAX010000131.1 coordinate 20,293, forward strand.
TGCCGAGCTGCCTGCACTGCGCGAACTGCTCGCGCTCGAACGCTTCTCCGCCGCCGGTCACCGGCTCGGCAAGCGCGCCGCATTGCGCGAAGCCTCGGGCGAGCGCTTCCTGTTCCTGCGTGCGGCGGGCGGAGAGGCCAAGGCGTTCGCTCGCGTCAGCGAAGCGTACCGCCGGTTGTCCGAGGCGGGCGTCGCGGCGTCACGTCCGCTGGCGCTGGCCGATGGGCTGCCGGGCTGGTGGGCGGAAGCCGTGCCGGGGCGCGCACTCGCGCCGGCCAACGAGGACGCCGCGACGTGGGAACGCTTCGGCGCCACGTTGCGCCGGGCGCACGCCGCACACGGCGGGGCGAGCACGCCCACCGGCCAGTTGGCGGGCGCGATCCGCGCCGGGCGCAAGCAGGTCCAACTGGTGCGCTTGGCCGAGCCGGCGTTCGCGGACGAACTCGATGCGCAGTTGAGCGCGGCGCTGCCTGCGGATGCCCCGCCCGGTCACGTGGCGTGGATCCACGGCGATCTGCACCCGCTGCAGGTCGTGGTCGGCGAGCAGCTCGTGGTGTTGGATTGGGAACGCGCTCGCGTCGGCGAGGCCGAGGAGGATCTTGGCAATCTGCTCGCCCATCTGGCGTGGGAGGCGTTCGATGCCGCACCGTCCGCTTGGACGGCGTTCCAGCGCGGCTACGCGCGCGCCGGCGGTGTGTGGGAACAGCGCTTGGTGGTGGCACACGCACGGGCGGCTCTCGCGCGCGTGCGTGCGGTGCATGGCTGGCGCGATGGTTCGCGCGAGCGCGCCCGGGACTCGGCGCGCTGGATCGCATGGCAGGAGGAGATCGCGACATGGTGAAGCGTCTGCTGACCAGTGTGGTGCTGGCGATGTGCGCCGCGACGATGGCTGCCGCCAAGGGTTGGGACCCGCCCGAGTATGCGCTGCGCATGAACATGTTCGGCACCTCGAGCGCGTTTCCCGGTTCACTCGGCACGGCGCCCGACCGCGGCTTCGAGCCCGTGCTCGAGGTCGGCCGCAGCGTGCGCGCATTCAGCATCTACAAGATCAATGTCAGCGCCAGTGCCGGCGGCCACGTCCAGCAGGAGTTCAACAAGGCCAACTACGGCTGGTTCGGCGCCGGCACGCAGGTGCGCCGCAATAAATCGGTGTACACGCTCGAGGGCGAGTACGTGCCGCGCCGCAACAAGTTCCCTTCGGATCCCGAAGAGGGCGGGCCGTTCAGGAGTTGGGGACTCACCGGCGGGCTGCGCCAGCCGCTCGGCAGCCGCGCGCGCGTGCGCGTCGAGGGCACCGTGGACCGCGAGAAGTTCGACCCGGCGTTCTCGCTTCGCGACGCGCGCGGGCGCGAACTCTATGCGCAGCTCGGCTACACACCCACGAAGGGAACCGACCTGCGCCTCGAGGGTGCGGTCTCGCGTGACGAGACGGCATCGCCCAAGTACTCCAAGGACACGCACTGGCTCGGTGCCGGTGTGGTGTGGAGCGGCAAGCCCGGCCGCGCCGATCTCGGTTTCCGTTCCGGTGTCCGGCGCTACGGCGACGCCATCCTTGGCGACTCCAACTTCCAGCGCCGGGACCAGTACATCGAACTGCGGCTGCGCATGACGCGCGAGCTCAAGCCGGGTCTGACGCTCGCACTGGGCTCCACGGTCGCGAACCAGACGTCGTCCCGGATCGACCGCAACTATGACGTGCACACGTTCTCGCTCGGGCTCGAATGGACCGGCGGGGGCAAGAAACCCTGAGCACAGGACCTCTCACCATGCGTCTCCGCATCCTCGCATTGCGCCTCCTGGTCCTCGGACTCATGGCGCCGGCCGCCGGTGCCGCGATCCTCAATGGCCGCCTCACGACTCCCGCTGGGGCCGGCGTCTACCCATGCGACATCGACGTCTACGACAACAGGACCGGCGTGCTCGTCGTGGTCTCGGGTGACACCACCAACGCGAACGGCGACTACTCGCTCACGGTCGCGGCCGGCAAGTACGACCTCGTGTTCCAGCCGGCACCGGCGCTCCACCTGTTCGACGACGCACGCAGCGGCATCTCGGTGACCAGCACGACGACCACGAACCGCACCCTGGCCGCGGGGCGCTGGATCACGGGCCGGGCGCTGGACATGAGCGGCTCGCCGCTGGCGGGTGTGAACCTGAACTTCCACGACGCCAGCACCGGCGCGGTGGCTGCTCAGGTCCAGGACGACATCAGCAATGCGTCAGGTTTCTTCACCACGATGGTGCCCGCCGGCGTCTGGGACATCGCCATCGTCCCGACCGCGGCCAGCCGCAGTGTGCCGGTCGAGCTGCTTGCCGTGAATGCCAGCACGTCCGACGCCGACTTCGGTGCCGTGAAGCTGAAGAGCGGCTTCCTCGTGAGTGGCACGGTCACGGACGGTTCGCTGTTCCCGATCGCCGGTGCCGACTTCGACGTGCGCATCGCGGGCACCGGGATCAAGCTGTTCACCCCGACCGACAACACCTCGGCCGCGGGCGCGGCGGCGTTCGTGCTGCCGCCCGGGCTCTACGACGTCACCGCCACCCCGCCCGGTGCCGCCGCCTTCGCGACGCGCACGGCCTGGGCCGTGAACATCAACGCCGACCTGGCGCTCCCGAACCTCGCACTGCCGCCGTCCGTCACACTCACGGCGCACTGTGTCACCAGTGCAGGCACGCCGGTCGTGAACGTGGATTGCGACGTCGACAGCCTGCCGCATATGAAGCGGCTGCAGACCCCGCACGACGTCACCAATGCCACTGGCGACGTCTCGGTGAACGTCCCGCTCTACAAGTTCAAGGTGAACTACGCGCCGCCGGTGGCGACGAAGCTGCTGCCCGCCGAGTTCGATTCGCTGCAGATCACCGGCGCCCGCAACCTCGGGAATGTGGTGCTCGCCGCCGGGCACTGGGTGACCGTGAACGTCATCGAGCAGTTCACCGGCATGCCGATCGCCGGTGTGAACCTCGACTTCGTCGACGCCGCGACGCTCAAGCCGTTCCTCACCATTGACGATGCCACGAATGGCGCCGGCATCACGAAGGTGGTCACCGATCAGCGCCGCTTCACGCTCACCGTGCGGCCGCCGGGGCCGGGCCTGAACGCCATCACGTTCACGAATTTCCGCACGCTCGCCGACACGACGCTGAACCTGGTGATGACGTACAGCACGGCCGGCGTCGGAGGCACAGCGCACTCCGCACTCGAACTCTCGGCGCCGTGGCCGAACCCCGCGCACGGCGCCGTGAGCACTGCGATCACTTCGCCGATCGTTGCGGATGTCGAGCTGGCGGCTTTCGACCTGACCGGACGCCGGGTGGCGACCGTGTTCAGCGGCCGCCTGCTCGGCCGGCGCACCGTCACATGGGATGCCCGCGATGGCCGGGGCGCACCGCTGGCTCCTGGTGTGTACCTGCTGGCCCTTTCTGATGGCCTCACGACTTCGACCCGCCGCGTGGCGGTGATGCACCAGTGAACGGAAGAGGGAACCGCGTCATGGCAATACGAATCCCGAGCATCACCCGTTTCGCCGCCGCCCTCGCCGCGGCGGCACTTGTCTGCGTCGGCACGGGCACGGCTCACGCCGACATCGTGCGCGGCACGGTGGTCGACGAACTGGGCAGTCCGATCTTCAATGCGGACTTCAACGTCTATGACGCGGCCACGGGCAACAAGCTGGCGCCTTCCGACAAGTCCGATGCGACCGGCAAGTATCGCCTGGTCGTGGACCCAGGCCGGTACGACCTGCTCGTGCGACCGCCGCTCAACCTCAACAGCGCCTACGCTCCACGCATCCGGCGTGCCGTGCTCGTCAACGGCACGCTCGACCTGGACTGGGTGCTGCCTGCGGCTGCAAAGGTGCGCGGACTGGTCTTTGATCCGACGAACAGCGACATCTTTACGCGCGGCATGTACCCTTGCGATCTGGATTTCGACCGCACTGATAACGGCTCGCGCCAGCCCGCGTTCGGCGATGTGACGTCTCAGTTCGGGACGTTCCAGGCCTTCATCGAAGGCGGCCGCTATACCGTCACGGCGAATCCCGACACAACGCTGGGATTCGCGCCGACGCGTGTGTTCGACTTCGTGTGCCCAACCGCGAATCCTGACGTCGATGTGCTGCAGTTGCCGGTCCGGCGCGCGGTGTACCTGAACGGCTTCATACGCGACTCGAACGGCGCGCCGGTGGCCGGGGCGGCACTCAAGTTCGACGACGCGAACGGCCGCCGGCAGCCGTCCTTCAAGGTGGTCTCCGCCGCCGATGGTTCGATCCGCACGGGGATCGAACCCGGGATCTACCGGGTCACGGTCGAGCCTCGCGTCGGCACGCCCTTCGCGGCCATCCGCGTGCCGGGTGTCGACCTCACCCAGACGGCGACCGTGAACTTCACTGTGGCCGTGGGCGTCGCGGTCACCGGGCTGGTGACCGACCGGCTGGGGTTGCCGGTTGGCCAGGCGGACTGGGACGCCATACTGGAAGGGGGTGCGGGCGCCGCGACCCCCGGCGACAACACCGGATTCGACGGTCGTTACCGCTACGTCGTGGCCCCGGGCCTGTACCGGCTGCGACTCACGCCGCCCGCTTCGTCGGGCCTCGATTCCGTGGTGTTCCGGAACGTCGCGCTGGGGCGTGACACCACGATCAACGTCGACTATGCCGCCCTGGGCGGCGGGGGCGGCAACGGAGGCTCGCCGGTCATCCGGTTCGCCCCGCAAGGCAATCCAACCCATACCCGGGCCAAGCTGACGCTGGTGCTCAATCAAGCCGTGACTTCGGGGCTCGTGGAGGTCTACGATGTCAACGGACGTCGCGTGCGGGTGCTGAAAGACGGCCCGCTCAACGCGGGCTCGAACCCGCTGGCTTGGGATGGACGCCGCGACAACGGCGCGCAAGCGCACACCGGTGTGTATTTCGTGCGCGCGCGACTCGACGGGTTCGAGCAGGTCACGCGCTTCGTGCTTCTCCCCTGAAGTCGCCGTCGTCGTCGCGCAGCCACTCACGCAGCCACCTACACAGACATTCGCAGGGCGCCGGCCAGCGATGCTTCCTCAGGAGCATCGTGATTCCCCCAGGCCGCGCGCCCTGTCTATTTCGCACCCGGGTCTGCATCCTCGCGCCTGTTCGGCGGGCCCGGCGCACTCACCACTTCGCGCCCTTCGTGGCTTGTGCCTGCACCTCGGCCACGGCTTTGGGGTTCGCCGGGAACAGTCCGACGCGCGACAGGCGCTCGACGAGCGGCACCCAGCGCGCCTCTCGTGCGAACACCTGCTTGAACAGTTTGAGCGCGTCCGGCCTGCGATCGTTGGAATACATCGTGACCGCAGCCCAGAACTGCAACTCGACGACATCGGGCGCGAGCTTCATGGCACCATCGTAGGCCTTGGCGGCTTCAGCGTTGTTCTTCTCGACGGTGAAGTTGTCACCGGCGTCCTCTAGATTGTAGGCGCGGCGCAAGCGGAGCAGCCGGCGCATCTCGACCAACGGGTGATCGTGGTCCTCGACGCGCAGGTTCACGAGCACGTCGTTCCACGGCTTGCCGCTGGCCTTGCCCTTGACCACCAGGATCGCCGCCGACTGCCGGCCGCGGATGTCGCCGCCCGCTTGCTCGGCGGCCTCGAGCGCCTGCATGAGCCGCTCGGCGAGATCGCCCCGCGCGGCTTCGTACGCCGCCTTCATGGCCGGCCACACCCTGGCGTTCGCCATCAGGTTCGCCTGACACGAGAACTGCTCTCCCTGCACATCGCCGGCATCGGGGATGCACGACGGCCCGGTGAACGCCGCGATGTTGCCCTTGCTGTCGACCATCGCGACCTGCCGGCCTTCATGGTGCGCATCGGCGGCCAGCAACGAGTCCAGCGCCCGTCGCGCCGTGAACCCCTTGCGCATCAGGTCGAGTCCGTAGGGGCCGTAGTCCACCAGCACCAGCGACTGCGTGGCGACCGCGCCGACACCCGCTTCGGCCCACGGCACCACCGGGCCGACACTGAAGTAATGCGACTGCACGGCAACGCCCATATCGCCGGTCACGGGGTCGCGCGCCACGATCGAGTAGGTATGCGCAAGCGGTGAGGGTTTGCCGCCCGGTGCGACCACCGCGAGCGTTGGCAGCAGTGTCGCGGACAGCGCGAGCGTCAGCAGATCGAACAGCATGGCGGCTTCCTCCGGGAGGGCGGGGTGCGGCACGGACAGGGCGACGGCGGGACGATAGCGGAGCGCGCGAGCCGGGGCGAGGGGTCCGTGTGGAGAAGTCGAGCGGCCATGCGGCGGGCGGCGGCGATGGTAGCCGTGTGCTCCGCGCCCGCCCCCCGGCCCGCCGCGGTGGGCCGTGAACCGCTGCTCGTGATGTGCGCCGGTCGGCTATGCTGCGCGCTCCACGTCGAACCATCCCGACCGGAGACTCCCCGATGAGGCCGCCCGTCCGGGCGAAGCACGCGGCCGTCGCCGCCGCGCTCGCCCTGCTGTCCGTGTGCCCGCTCACCGTGCCCGCCTCCGCCGCGGAGGCACCGGCGCGTCCCATCCTGAACGTGCCCCGCGCCTCGGCGAGTGTGCACGTCGACGGCGTGCTCGATGATGCGGCTTGGGCCTTGGCCCCGGCCGCGAGCGACTTCGTGCTCATCGGACCGCGCCAGGGCCAGGCGCCGGACGAATCCACCAGCGTGCGCGTCGTGCGCGATGGCAATCGCATCGTGTTCGGCATCTGGTGTCAGGCCCGGCGTGCCCCGCACGCCGGACTCGCCCCGCGCGACCAGGTGCTGGACGGCGATCACATCGCGCTGCACCTCGACACCGACGGCGATGGCGCGCACGCCTATATATTCGGCGTGAACCCGTACGGTGTGCAGGTCGACGGCATCCTCACCGGTGATCCGGACTTCAAGTGGGACGGCGTCTGGGATGCGGCAGCGCACCGTGGCACGACCGAGTGGACGGCGGAGATCGCGGTGCCGTTCCGCATCATGCGCATCTCGGCCGCGGGCCGGCCGTGGCGGTTGTGGGTGCGGCGCGAGATCACGCCGTGGAACGAAGTGTCGTCGTGGCCGGTCTACCAGAACGGCGTGCCGGGCCCCATCATGTTGCAGGCCGGAGCCCTCACCGGACTGGACGACGCGCGCGGTGGCAGTGAGTTCACCGTGGAGCCGTACGTGTTCGGCGCGGGCGTGGGCGGCCGCCCGCTGCTCCCAGCCGGTGGCACGGGTGGCTGGAGCGACGAGAACTCCCACGAGGTGGGCGTCGATGTGCAGGCGGCGGTCACACCCTCGCTGGTCGTGAACGCCACGTTCAATCCCGACTTCAGCCAGATCGAAGCCGACGCGCTGCAGATCGACGTGAACCGCCGCTTTCCGCTCCAGTTCAAGGAGAAGCGGCCCTTCTTCCTGGAAGGTGCCGACCACTTCCAGTCGCTCATGGACCTGGTGCAGACGCGCCGTATGGCCGATCCGCGCTGGGGTGCCAAGCTCACCGGCCGCGCCGGCCGCTGGAACACTGGCGTGCTGCTGGTGCGCGACGGCGGCGGTTCGTCGCTGCGGGGCTCAGCATATTCGTCGAGCACCGACGACCGGCTGACGCGGCCGGGCTGGTACACGCTCGAACGCGCTCAGTTGCCGTTCGGAGAGGGCGCCAACATCGGCGTGTTGTTCGGCGCGCACGTGCAGGATCGCGAGGACATCGCGTCTCCCGTGCGCGAGGACGGCACACTCAATGCGTTCGGCGGGTTCGACAGCCAATTGCGGCTGTCGAAGCACTGGACCACCGAAGCCCAGCTCGTCGGATCGACCACTCGAGTGGATAGCGCCAGCGTCGTCCGGAGGACGACCTCATACAAAGACATCATGGGCGTGTTGCGGTTCCGCTACCGGGACCGTGCGCGTGAGCTGCACTTCGGCGCACGTCACGTCGGCAGGAAATTCCGTGACGAGATGGGCTACCAGGACTATCCGGCGGTGAGATTCCAGCGCGTGGGCGGCTCGTGGGACCTGTTCCCAAAGGCCGGGCCGCTGCAGAGGCTGGCGCCGGTCTTCGACGCGCTGGTGGTGCACGAGCGCACCGGACGGCTCGAGATGACGAACCTCGAGGCGGGCGGGGACTTCGAGTTCCGGCGCAGCGCGTTCGTTTACGCCGGCTACCTGCACAACGACGAGCACTGGCTGAACCACACGTACCCGCAGGACCGAGCGCACGTATTCGCGCAGTGGACCGCGTGGCGGCCGCTGACGCTCGATCTCGACGCATTCGTGGGGGACGCCATCCTGTTCGCCGCCAGCGATGCCGGCTCGCGCCTGGTGTGGAGCGAGACCTATGTGCTGAACGCGACCGCGCACCCCGGGCCGCGCGTGACCGCGGCCGGAAACGTCGTGCGCTTCCGGCTCGCGGACACACCGGGCGCCGGCGACCTGGTGGCGGTATGGCTGATCGGCGTCAAGACCAGCATGCAATTCACGCGCCGCCTCTCGGCGCGCATCTATCCGCAGTACGACAGCAACGAGCGCCACCTCGATGTGAACGCGCTCGTGGGCTACGTCATCCAGCCGGGGACGGTGTTCTACGCCGGCCTGAACAGTGGCTGGGACCCCGACCTGCGCACCGGTTCCAAACGCGCCACGAGCCGCCAGGTGTTCGCCAAGGCGAGCTGGCGGTTCGCGCGGTAGGGTGGCGGCATGGCGAGCGTGCGAGCAACGGGGACGCTGAGCCGCTGTCGTGGCTTCGTGTCAGAGGCGTGTGTTCACCAGGGCTACGCATGTGGGACAGCCATGGCGAACACGGCCAGGTACTGGCGCAAGGCTGCGTGACGACACCGGCCCCTGGGTGCGAAGGAAGCATGGCGGCACCGTCGCGAGCAGGTCTATGCTCTCCGGACCGGCGCGATCCAGCCCGCCGTCGCACTCCGAACTCACCCTCTCCAGGAGGCCCCATGTCGCTTCGCCGCCAGCGCATGTCCGCCGTTCCCGCTACTGCGTCTGCCCCGGGTTCGCCCGCACCCGCTGTCCCGCGCCGGGACTTCCTCGCGCGCACCGCGGCTGCCGTAGGCGCCGGTCTGCTGGCGTTCGCTGCGCGGCCCGCGCTGCCCGGCGGGGATGAAGCGCATGCCGCGACCGCAGGACTCGATCCGTTCATCGGCGAGATCATCTTGTTCGCGGGCAACTTCGCGCCTAGCGGCTATCTTTCGTGCGACGGGCAACTTATGGCCATCGCGCAGAACACGGCGCTGTTCTCGATCCTCGGCACGACCTTTGGCGGCAATGGCCAGACGACGTTCGCGCTGCCCGACCTGCGAGGGCGTGCGCCGATCCACATGGGGGCAGGCCCCGGTCTGCCTGTCTTCCAGCTCGGCGAGCAGGGCGGAGCGGCGGACCACACACTGCTGAGCAACGAGATGCCGGCGCATTCGCACGTCGCGCTCGCCGACACCGGCAGCGGCACGCAGAGCAGTCCCGCGGGCGGCCTGCCGGCGCGTGACCCCTCGGGTTCGCCAGCCTATGGCACGAACGCCGTCGCATCGCTCGCCGGCAACGCCATCGGCATCTCGGGCGCGAGCCAGCCGCACAACAACCTGCCGCCGTTCCTGGCGATGCACTACTGCATCGCGGTCCAGGGCATCTTCCCGCCGCGCAACTGAACGGACCCGTGGGCGCGCTCGACGCGCCGAGAGGAGGTCCGCCATGTGGCGTGGCCAGTCGTGGTTGTGGGCCGCGGTCGCCGCCGCCCTGCTCGTGCCGACAGTGGCGCTCGCGCAGTATGTGTTCTACACCGACACGAATCAGCCATCGCCCGCGCTGCGGCGGTGCGGGCCCAATGGCACCGGGGCGGCGTCGCGCGCGCTGCCCGCGAACACATTGCCGGAGGGTATCGCCTACGACGCACTGCACAACACCCTGTACTGGGCCGAAGCTTCGTTCTCCGGGGCGCGCATCCGCACCACGGATCCCGGGCTCGGCGCGGGTACCACCATCCTCGCGGGACTCCGCTCGTTGCGTGGCATCGCCGTGGATGGCGCGGGTGGCTGGATCTACTGGACCGCCAGTGATCAGGCTGGCGGCGCCACCATCAATCGCGCGCACCTCGATGGCATGGGCGCCCAGGTCCTGTTCCTGCTGCCCGGCTTCAATCCGCGCCAGATCGCCATCGATCCCGTCGCCGGCAAGGTGTACTGGACCGAGTTCGAGATCGACGCGATCGCGCGCTGCAACCTGGATGGCTCGGTGGGCGAGTTCTTCACGTTCCTGGCACCGGGCACGAGGCCCTATGGCATCGCGGTGAATCCGGTCACGCACGAACTGTGGTGGAGCGAATATCGCACCGGGTTCGTGCAGTCGCTCGTCCTGCCGCCCGCACCGGCGACCGCTGTGCAGGCCGCGGTGCGACCCGCGGCCAGCGACTTGCGCGCGCGTTCCGCAGCGCTTGTCGCCGCCGCTCGCGAACGCACTACACCCTTCGGTTCGGCGGCGGGTGGGTTCGGCGGGCTCGTGAATCCCACGTACCTGGCACTCGATGTGGCCGGCCAGCAGTTGTACGTGACGCAGGCCGGCGCCGGGGTCACGGCATTGCGTCGCGCGAACATGGACGGCAGCGGCCTGATCACGCTACCCGTGCCGCAGACATCGTTCGGCGGCGTGGCGTGGCACGGCGGCAGCCTGCTCGACGTGCCCGGCGACGGGCCGCCGCCCGCAGTGGCGGTGGCGATGTCCCTGAGTGCCGAGAATCCAGCGCATGGCAGCGCCACGATGGAGTTCGCGCTGCCGGCCGAGGGCGAAGTCGCGCTCGACGTGCTTGATACTGCCGGCCGCCGTGTCGCTTCGCTCGCCGGGGGCCGGCACGCCGCAGGCGTGCATCGGCTCTCATGGACTGGAGCGACGGCGGGCGGGCGGGCCGCACCCGGCATGTACCTGCTGCGTCTCGAAGCTGGCGGGCGAACGCTGACGAAACGATTCGCATACTTGCGCTGAGGGCGGTGCGGGCCCGTGATCCGCACGAGCCCGGACACGTTCAGCCCTGGGTCACCCAGCGATCACCCCGCGCGAATACCGCTTTCGGGTCCATGGCGGCACGCAGCTGCTTGCGCAGCACTGCGATGGGGCCGTCCGTCGAGCGCCCGGGCAAAGTCGCGCCGCGCGCCTCGACGAGTGCGAACCCGCGACCGGCGAGTTCGGTGACAAGGGCCGGGACCTCGTCATCCGCGGGCCAGGCATGCAGCCGGCCGCACGCGGCATGGAACACGAACCGCTCGGCCACCGGCCGGCCGTTGAGGAACGCGATCGCGTCCGGCGTGTTTGCCGTGGTCGTGAACGTCAGCCGCGTGCCGGGCATCTCCTCGAAGTCGGCGAGTTGTTGCCACAAGGGCGGGACGCTCGTGTCCTGCACCTTCACGCGCGCCGCGCCGAGGGAGGTGCGTGCGAACGCCGCGCAGTCGGCGACCCACGCGGCATCGTCCTCGAAGCCCGCGATCACGGCATACGGCGCATCGGAGGCGAGCACCGGGTTCCTGGCGGCGATCGCGCGGCCGAGCACGGTGAGTGCGGCCGGCTCGCGGCGCGGCCAGTCGCGCCAGCGGTTCGCGTCGGCGAGCGCGGCCGCGTCAACGCCCCACAGCATGGCGGTGCGCGCGGGCGGCTGCGGCAGCAGCTTCAAGCTCGCCTCCAGCAGCACACCGAGCCCGCCGCGCGAGCCCACGAGCAGGCGATGCACGGCATGGCCTGCCACGTTCTTCACCACACGGCCGCCGGTCTTCGCCAGCACGCCGTCGCCGGTCACGAACCTCGCGCCCAGGATGCGGTCGCGCGGCGATCCGAACGCGCGGCGGCGCGCGCCGCTGGCGTTGGCGGCCAGCACACCTCCGAGCGTGGCGCCCCAGGCCTCGGCGGCCTCGAGCGGCAGTTCCTGTTTCTGTGCGGCGAGCGTGGCGTGCAGGTCGGCGATGGTGATGCCGCATTCGGCGGTGACGGTGAAGTCGTCCGGCTCGTACACGGTGACGCGCTTCAGCGCGGTCAAGTCGAGCGCCAAGTCGTAGCGCTCGGGTGCCGATTCGCGCGCCAGAGTCACGCCGCCGCCCCACGGCACGAGTGCGAGGTTCTCGGCTGCGGCCTGGCGCACAGCATCCGCCGTTTCGGCCGCGGTCTCGGGGCGCCACGCCAACCGCGGCGCCACGCCGTTCATGGCGAAGCGTGCAGAGTCGATGGCGCGTGGAGTCCCGCTCGCGGTCGTGCTCAGATCCACGGGCCCTCCGCGTCCGGGTTCGTCGCGAACCCGCGCATGGACTGGAGCGAGCGCGCCTGCCTGGCCTCGCCGCAGCCACTGCCGCCGGGCAGGATCTTGCCCGGGTTGAGCCGGCGGTCAGGGTCGAACGCCGCGCGCACACGTTCCATGATGGCGAGGTCGTCGGGGGCGAACAGTTCGGCCATCATCGGACGCTTCTCGATGCCCACGCCATGCTCGCCCGAGATCGTGCCGCCGTACTCGATGCACATGCGCAGGATGCGATGCGAGACCTCGAGTGCGGCTGCCTGCTGCTGTGGGCTCGCGGCATCGAACAGCACGTGCGGGTGCAGGTTGCCGTCCCCGGCATGGAACACGTTGCCGGCTTCCAGACCGGCTTCGGCGGCGAACGCATAGACGTTCGCGAGCGCTTCGGCCAGCCGCGTGCGCGGCACGACGCCGTCCATGATGGTGAAGCCCGAGGCGGTGCGACCGTATGCGCCGAACGCGGACTTGCGCCCCTTCCACAGCAGTGCGCGCTCGTCGGCATCCTTGGCGACGCGGGTGCTGCGTGCGTTCTGTTCGCGAGCGATGGCCGCGATCTTCTCGGCCTGCGGTTCGAGCGTGACCACCGGCCCGTCGACTTCAATCAGGAGCAAGGCCGCCGCGTCGGTGGGCAGCCCGATGTGCAGCCACTCCTCCACGAGCGTGGTGGTATGGCGGTCCATGATCTCCATGGCGGCAGGCACGATGCCCGTGGCGATGACGCGCGACACGGTGCGGCAGGCGTCCTCGACGCTCATGAAGTCGAACAACAGCGTCTTGACCCCTTCGGGCGTCGGCAGCAGCCGCACGCAGATCTCGGTGACGATCGCGCACGTGCCCTCGCTGCCGGTGACAACGCTGAGCAGATCGAAGTCCGGTGCGTCGAGGGCCTCGCCGCCCAGCGTGACCGCCGCGCCGTCGGCGAGCACGACCGTGGCGCCCAGGATGTGATTGAGCGTCACGCCGTACTTGAGGCAATGCGGACCGCCGGCGTTGGTGGAGACATTGCCGCCGATGGTCGAGACCTGCTGCGATGCCGGATCGGGTGCGAAGTAAAGTCTCTTGCTCGCGAGTTGTTGCGACAGCCACAGGTTCACAAGCCCGGGTTGCACCCACGCGAACAGGTGCGGTTCATCGACGCGCAGCACCTGATCCATGCGGTTCAGGCTCAGCGACAACCCGCCCTGCTCGGTGGTCGCACCGCCCGCCAGCCCGGTGCCGGCGCCGCGCGGTGTCACCGGGATGCCCTTGGCGCGCGCCCAGCGCACCAGCGCGCACACTTCATCAGTCGTCTGAGGCAGGACGACGGCGTCGGGAGCGCGGCGCTCCAGCGTGAGCGCGTCCGCGTCGTAAGTGAACAGCGCGGCTTCGCTCGCCAGCACGCCACTGGCACCCAACAGGGCCACGAGTTCGGCGAGGTCGGCGGCGGCGAGCGCCACTACGCTTCCTGTGGCGTGCGCAGGCCGGCGCGCTCGGCGAGCCGGTCAAGCACGTCGGCGGCCTGCTGGTAACCGCTCTGCAGGAGGAAGCTGCTCGAGCGGCCATACGACTTGGCGCCGACGATGTAGAACCCCGGCTCGGGGTTCGCCAGCAGGTCGGCGCCGAACGCCGGCACCTGGGTGCAATCCGTGGTGCCCGCTTCGGCGAGCGCCGCCGCCAGCTTCATGGGAGCCAGCGACTCGTAGCACTCGTGCACGCGGAGCTCCTGCGTCATCGTGCGATCGGGGCCGTAGCCGCAGTTCACGATGACCTGGTCGGCCTCCTCGATGCGCGCGCCGGCCGGCGTGGCGAGCTGCACGCGATAGCGATGCGTCGCGGAGTTGTACTCGAAGCCCTCGACCTCACAGCCGCCCGCCCAACGCACGGCGTCGTGCGTGTTGCCCTGCAGTCGCCGGCCCTCGGCATGGAGTGCGGCACGTGCCGGCAGCGTGGCTGTGGACCGCTCGCCGGTCTGTTCGTCTGTGGGCTCACCCGCGAATCCCGGCGTCGTGCGCCGCGTGATCCACGACACGTGCGTGCCGGGCGCCTCGCTCGCCAGTTGTGCGAGCGCGACCACCGTGGTCACTGCGGATGCACCGCCGCCGATCACCAGCGTGGTCTTGCCCGCGTAGCGTGCGCGGCGCAGGCCGAGCACGTCGTCGGGGTGGTAGCTCAGCTGCGGCGCCAGGTAGCTCTCGTTGCGCGCCGGGATGCCGCCAGTGCCGGCCCACAGCGGCTGGCCATAGGTGCCCGTGGCGTCGATCACCGCGTGCGCGTGCAGGAAGTTCTCGCGACCGCCGGCGTCGCGCACCAGCATGCGGAAGGCGCGTTCACCGCGCGGTGTGCCGCCGGCGCGTTCGTTCTTGCGCGCACCGTGCCGCGACACATGCACGATCTGCGTGTGCGCATGCAAGCGGGCCTTCAGTTCGGGTGTGGCCGCGAGCGGTTGCAGGACGTACTCGGCAAGCTCCGCGCCGGTGGGGCAGGTCTCAGCGGCGGGCGCGCTCCAGCCATGCCGCGACAGCAGCCGCGCACTCGCGGGCCCGATGTTCATGCGCCAAGGAGTGAACATGTGCACGTGTCCCCACGCGACCACGTGCGCACCCGGTTCGCCACGCTCGAACACATGCACGTCGAAGCCCAGTTCAAGCGCGAGGGCGGCGGCTTCCAGACCCACGGGGCCGGCGCCGAGGATGGCGAGCGAAAGACTGGACGTCTCGGGCATGTGGGCTCCGGGTGGACCAATGGCAGGTGACTGAGGGTCGCGAGTATACCGCGCCGGCGGCCGGCTTGTAGCGGGTGGCCCGCCGGGGCAACATGCGGTCGTATGGCGGTCATCACGACCGCCGCCCCCTCGAAAGGGAAACGGATGGAACCGCTGCCCGTGACCGCCGGTCGCCACACCCCAGCCATCGCGCGCTGCGCGGGCTTCTCTCGGCTCTCGCGCCTGAGCGTCGTGCTCGCGGCGATGAGTGCTGCGACACTCATCGGTTGCGCACCAAAACCCGAGCAGACCGAGATCGCCATCGAGTTGCCCGCCGAAGTGGAGCGCGGACTCGAACTCAGGTGGGCGAAGGTCCCGGGCGCCGACCACTATCGCATGGTGTTCAAGCGCATGACCGGCGCGGCCCTATGCACGCTCAGCGTCGAGGCGGCGAAAGCGCCGAGCTATGTGATCGTGCGCGACTCGCTGCCGGCACGGCTCGCCCACGGCTGGCAACTCGACATGGAGATGCACGCGATGCGCAACGGCAAGCCCATGGCGGCCACGGGGACGCGACCGCTCAAGATCCCCTGAGCGGGGCCGCCTCGGGCGGAGATCCGCAGCGGCGATCCGGACCCGTCGTCGCGGTGGCCGGAACGCCGGGCTCAAGCGTCAGACGACTTCGCGAGCACGTCGATCATGACTTCACGGTGTGTCTCCAACAGGTCCGCGTTGCGCTCGAGCGCGATGAACCAGATGACCGCCGAGACGATCAGGAAGCATGATGTCACGACCCACCCGGCCATGGCGTCGTAGACGTCCGGAGTGATGGCGCGCACACCCATCACCGCCAGCACGATGCCGCCCGCTGCGAGCAAGAGCCCGAGCACGGCGCCGAGTCCGATGAGCCCGCCGGGGCTGCGGCGTCCCATGCCCAGCTGCGGCGGCTTCACGGGTTTGGCGATCGACACCCAAGTGCCGAGGACGCCACCGGTCAGCAGGATGGCGAGGAACCCTGTCACGAGCATCGGGAGTTGCGGCAGCACGGCGGCGGGCTGTCGCAGCGTCATCCAGGTGAACACCACGGTGGCTTCGAGCAGTGCCGTGGAAGCCCACGCGACATTCTTGCTCAGCACCAGGTCGCGCGCCGTGAACGGCAGCAGGAATAGCGTTCGTACGCCGGGGCCGTCATAGGCCCACAGCATGAGGTTCCGACCGGCGACCGAACTCACCATGATGAACATGGGCATGATGGCGCCGAACGGCATGCTGCCCTCGCGCCGCATGAACGATAATCCGATCGCGGTGAGCGGAATGACGGCCATCTGGTAGAGCATCGCGGGAGTGCGCAGCACATACAGGAGCTCGCGACCCGTGAGCAGTGCCTGCGCGTGCGACAGGCCCGGCAGCGCCAGCCCGAAGCTGCCCCGGGATGCGCCCACCGGCTTGCCGCGCACCGTTGAGCCGCCGGTGGCGCGAGTCGATGCCCCCGCCATGACGCGGGCGCCGAACCACGTCGGGAGGGCGATGAGCATCAGGCACGCGGTGATGCCGAGCCACGGGGCCTCGAACAGCCCCGCGGGGTGCGCGCCGGCCGCCGATGCCGGCGCGGCCACCGTCGGGATGTGCTCGAACACGCGCATGGCCTCGGCAGACAGCCGCTCGGGCGTGATCCCGGCCCGCTTCGCCTCGCTCGCCAGACGAGCGGAGCTGCGGCCCACCACGATCTGGAAGCCGACGAGGGTGACCGTGAAGAACAGCGCCGCCACATAGCGCATCCACTCCCGTCGCAACAGGTCGTCGAGGAGCGCCAGCAGCAATTGCAGCATCGTGGCGGTGACCGCCATGAGCAGCATGCCGCCCAACAGCCCCAGCGCACCGGCGGGCGCGCCCGAATGCATGCCGGCGCCGATCGCGGCCGCGACCACCGACGGGAACGTCATGAGCATCACGGGCTCGGTCAGCGACGCCAGCGAGTTGGCCGCGAACACGTCGAGCGGGCGCAACGGGTAACGCTTGAGCTTGTCGAGTTCGAACGTCCGGCCCATCGCACCGGTGAGCAGCGACACCCACAGGATGACCAGTTGCACGGAGCCGAACACCACCAGCAGCGCCGGCGGTCCGGCCTGGAGCGCATAGGAGAACGACACTGCCGCGCCGCCCACGAACAGCGGCGACATGAGCAGCGCGAACAGGAGTGTGACGCCGGCAGTGGCCCAGCGGCTGCGCGCGCTGGTGGTATTGAGGCCGATGCGCCAGCGCAACCAGAACAGCAGGCGCAATGTCCTCACGCCGTGGGCTCCTGCTTGCGCGTCAGCCAGTCCAGACCGGCGCCGGCGTCGTCGCGGACCGCGCCCACCGTGTCCAGGAACAGCTCCTCGAGTGAACGGGCGTTCCCGGTCGTGCCCTGACGCAGCTCGTCGATGGCACCGCACACCGCGAGCTTGCCCTTGGCGATGATGCCGACGTGCGTACACAGTTTCTCGACCACTTCGAGCACGTGCGAGGTCAGGAACACCGTGACGCGGCCGTTGGTCACCAGCTTCTGCAGCAGGTCGCGCAGTTCCCGGGTCGCCACGGCATCGATGCCCTCGAACGGTTCGTCCAGGAACAACAGCCGGGGCTCGTGGATGAGCGCGCAGGCGAGCGCCAGTTTCTTGCGCATGCCGTGCGAGTAGCTCGAGACCAGCTTGCGCGCGTCCTCGGTGAGGTCCATGGCCTCGAGCAGCTGGCCGGCACGCCGGCGGGCTTCCACCGGCGTGAGCCCGTGGACCTCGCCGACGAAGCGCAGGTGCTCCTCGCCCGACAGGCGCTCGAACAGGTGCAGGCCATCGGGCACCACGCCGATGCTGCGCTTGATCTCGAGCCCCTGCGTCTCGACGTCGAGTCCGAGCACGCGCGCCGAGCCGGCCGAGGGCGTGAGCAACCCGGTGAGGATGTTGATGGTGGTGGACTTGCCGGCGCCGTTCGGGCCCAGGAAGCCGAAGAACGAGCCTTCGGGCACTTCGAGCGTGAGCCCGTCGAGCGCCGGACGCCCGCCGAACAAACGTGTGAGCTGGAATGTCTGGATCGCGAGCGCGGGTTCGGTCATTCAGCCTCCGGAGCGGCGGAGAATAGACCGCGTGCACGGCGCATGCGAATCACACCGCCGGCAATCGCACGCGCCAGGGACGCTGCGGCGATCGGTCGCGGCCCGCACGTTCAGCGGGTGGGAAGTCGCAGCAAGGCGGTGATGGGGGCGTGGTCACTTGCGCGTCCCGGGCCGTCCAAGCCCGGCACGGTCGAGCCCGCGTGGCTCGCCGGCGCGAAGCCGCGCGTCGCGATCCAATCGAGCCGCAGTCGGGCGCGGCGCTCGGCCCAGGCCATGCCATGTGACGCCAGCGAGCGCAGCAGTACCGGCATGGCATGCACTTCGCCCAGGCGCGAGAAACGCATGCCGAGCGTCGGCGCGTAGTCGACATGCTGCTGCCACGCGAATCCTGCGGTGTGCAGCGCGTCGAAAAGCGGTTCGCGATGCGGGCCCGCGTCCGGGTGCCGCAGCCGTCGCGCCAATGCACCACTCGGCCACGCCAGCAACGGCCAGGCGGCCGCGAGCACGGCGTTCCGATCGCCGCGGTCGAACGTGTGCGTGTTCCAGTCGCCGGTCAGCAGCACGGGGCGTGTCTCGTGCGCTAGGGAGTCGAGCAGCAGCCGCATCTGGGTGGCGCGGTGCGCGCGCGTGCGGTGCACCTCCAGATGAACGGTCACGGCCACGAACGGCGTCACGGGGTGCGCGATGTCGCACACGAGCGCCACGAACCGGCCCGTCATGCGCTCGCGTTCGAACAACTCCTGCTCGGGCCCCGGCAGCGGTACCAGGCGCGTGGCGGTGATGGGCCAACGCGACAGGGTGGCGAGCCCGAACAACGACTCGGCGTTGTCGCCGGGCGGCGCGGTGAGCAGGTCGTCGTCGCGCCCGCGCGTGCTCTCCAGGAACAACGCCGCCCACGCCGAGTGCATGCCGAGACGCGCGGCGAGTTCGCCCGCGACATCGCGGTTGCCCGAACGTGCCATGCCGAGATCGACCTCGTTGAGCGTCACGACGCCGGCTTCTGCGAGCGCGGCGTGCGTGGCGAGCGCACCGGCGATGGCGTCGAATCGATTGCCATGCTCGATGTTCCAGTGCACGACACGCACATCGGCGGGCGCATGCTCGGTGGCGGCGGGCAGCGCCGGGTCCGTGCTCGCGGCGGGCGCGGAGCGGCGGACGTCCGCGAGCAGCGCGTCGAGCCGCACCGCCAGCCCTGGCCAGGCTGCATCCGCATGCAGCGCCGGCAGCGTGGCGTGCGGCGCGAACGCCGCCCGCAGCTCGTGTGCTTCGCGGACCCTCGCGGGGTCGCGTTCCGGAGACGCCGCAGGGGAGGTCATGGGCCGCGCACTGTAGCCCGGCCGGTTGGCGAACGGCGAACCGCCACGCGTGTCCGGCCCTGCGCGTGACCCACCCAACGGGCTTCCGGCCGGCGACGATCAGGGGCCACGTGCGCGCTCCGGGAGGCACCTATGGACCTGCCTCGGCGATCGTCCAGAACACGGGGGCCGCCCGCGCAGCGCCCCTGACCATGTGGCAGTCGCATGAGGCGCCTGACGGAGCGGCAGTCCGGTCCAGCGCTTGTCTGGTCGCTGTGCCTTGTGCCCTCGCGGGCCAGAAGTCGTGAAGCGCGCGGGGGGGTGCGCGCATCCACTCCCCCGAGACCCCCACATCCGGTCGCATTGCTGGTTCTCGCGCGCGGCCCGCGCACCAGGATGGGCTAGGATGTTCCACCCACGCGAGCCCGGACACCCCGATCCATCCCGCTCGGGTCAACCGCCAGCGAAGGAGTCCCGCGAATGCCCCGCCCCCGAACACTCGGCGAGTTGCGAACCACCGGCCACCGCTATCGTTCCGTGAAGGACGAATTGCGCGACAACGTCATCGCGCGCCTGAAGTCGAAGGGCCGTCTGTTCCCCGGCATCGTCGGCTACGAGCACACGGTCGAGCCCCAGATCGTGAACGCCATCCTGTCCAAGCACGATTTCATCCTGCTCGGTCTGCGCGGCCAAGCCAAGACGCGCCTGCTGCGCTCGCTCGCACAATTCCTGGACGAGGTCGTGCCCGCCATCGAAGGCTGCCCGCTCAACAGCGATCCGCTTCAGCCGCTCACGCACGCCGCCCGTCAGGCCATCGACGTGCACGGTGACGCGACGCCGATCCGCTGGGTGCACCGCGACGAGCGCTATCAGGAGAAGCTGGCGACCCCCGACGTGACCATCGCCGACCTGATCGGTGACATCGACCCCATCAAGGCCGCGACGCTGCGGCTGGACTACTCCGACGAGCGCGTCATCCACTACGGCATCATCCCGCGCTCCAACCGCGGCATTTTCGCCATCAACGAACTTCCCGACTTGCAGCCGCGCATCCAGGTCGGCCTTCTGAACATTCTCGAGGAGAAGGACTTCCAGATCCGAGGTTTTCCGGTGCGCATCCCCTTGGACGTCGCCATGGTGTTCTCGGCCAATCCTGAGGATTATACGAACCGTGGCAATATCATCACGCCGCTGCGTGACCGCATCTCGTCGCAGATCATCACGCACTATCCGCTGACGCGTGAGCAGGGCATCACGATCACGGCGCAGGAATCGTGGGTCGAGCGCAAGAACGGCGTCGAAGTGGTGGTGCCGGAGTTCATGCGCGAACTCGTGGAAGAGGTCGCGATCCAGGCGCGCAAGAGCGAATACGTCGACCAGAACTCGGGTGTCTCCGCACGGCTCACCATCGCGCTGCTCGAGAACGTCGTGAGCAATGCCGAACGCCGCGGGCTCATGACCGGCGAGAAGCGCGTCATCACCCGCGTCTGCGACCTGCAGTCGGCGGTGAGCGCGGTGAGCGGCAAGGTCGAGCTGGTGCTCGAGGGCGAGCAGGAGGGCGCGCACAACGTGGCGCGCGCACTGCTGGGCCGCGGCGTGAGGTCGCTGTTCTCGCAGCGCTTCCCCGACGCGTTCAAGCCGCGCCGGGTGCGCCGCCGCGGTGCCGAGCCGCCGGACGAGAGCGATTCGCAGGCCACGGCCGAGTATCGCCCGGTGCTGGAGTGGTTCTCGTCGGGCAATCATCTGGAGCTGGGCGACGACATCCCGCAGGCCGAGTTCGCGGCGTCGCTCGCCAAGGTGAAGGGTCTGGCCGATCTGGCCGCGCAGTACCTGGAGCCCAGGGACGGTGACGAACACGCCGTGGCCATGGAGCTGGTGCTCGAGGGTCTGCACCAGAACTCGATGCTCTCAAGAGAGCGAACCGACGGGGCCTCGACGGAGTACAAGGATATGCTCAAGTCCATGCTCAGTGGGATGGGCGACGATTGACGTATCCAGCTCGTCCCGCGCCCGCCGGGACCGGCTTGGCCGCTGCGGGCAAGAAGAGGTCGGCATGAAGCCTTCTGCGACGCTGGTGTTCGCTTCGCTATTCGCTATGGCTGCGGCAGGCAGTTCAGCCGCGGCCACGCGCACGGCGCTGATCGCCCCCCTGTACACGCCGCCGGCCGAGATGGCGGAGCTGTTGGGCGCACGCGAGATGTCCGGCCGCTGGCTGATCTCGTGGGAAGCGGGCGGCGCGGAGCATCGCG
>JANMAX010000137.1:0-6947 GCA_031360075.1 bacterium
ACTGGCGGCGGTGCTCGGGGACGACGTCGCGCTCGTCAGCGTGATGGCGATCAACAACGAGACCGGAGTGCTGCAGCCGCTCGAGGACATCGGACCGCTCGTCAGGGACTGCGGTGCGGTGTTCCATGTCGATGCGGTGCAGGCCCCCGGCCGCATCGCGATCGCGGTGGACGGCTGGCAGGCGGACTTGGTCAGCGTCGCGGCCCACAAGTTCCACGGCGTGCTGGGTGCCGCGGCCCTGTTCGTGCGCCGCCGCACCCGGCTCGAGCCGCTGGTGCACGGCGGCCAGCACGAGCGTGGCCGCCGCGCCGGCACCGAGAATGTCGCGGCGATTGTCGGCATGGGCGTGGCCGCTGGCCAGGCACGGCTCGCGCTCTCGAGTGGCGAGCCGCAGCGCGTCTCGGACCTCGGGGAACGGTTATTGGCGACGCTGCTGTCGCGGGTGCCGAACACGACACTGAATGGCGATCTCAACCGGCGGGTGGGTGGCACGGTGAACGTCTGTTTTGCCGGTGTCGACGGCGAGGCGGTGCTGCATGAACTCGACCGCGCCGGCGTGCAGGTCTCGACCGGCAGCGCTTGCAGCAGCGCGGAGCAGGGCCCGAGCCACGTGCTGGTGGCCATGGGACTGTCGCCCGACGACGCGCACGCCAGCGTGCGCTTCTCGCTGGGCACCGACAGCACCGCGGACGATGTCGTCCGCATCGGGGAGGTCGTGCCGCCCGTGGTCGAGCGGCTGCGCGCCCTTCGCGAACCGGGAATGGAGAAGACGGCGTAGACGGATCCGCCCGCGCGGCGCGCCGACGCGCCCGTGCGGGAATCACCGCAGGACAGGAGGAAGTCCCATGAAGCGCACGAAGCACAGGCGCGCCGCGACACCGGCGTCCCATCGCAACGGGAGCAAGGCGGCGTCCAGCGCGGGCGCGCCGGCTTCAGCGGCCGAGGCGTTCCGGCTCAAGGTCGGGCTCGCGGAGATGTTGAAGGGTGGCGTCATCATGGATGTCATGAACGCCGATCAGGCCGAGATCGCGCAGGAGGCCGGGGCGGTCGCGGTCATGGCGCTCGAGCGCATCCCGTCGCAGATCCGCAAGAGCGGCGGCGTGGCACGCATGAGCGATCCGTCGATGATCAAGCGCATCCAGTCGGTCGTCGACATCCCGGTCATGGCCAAGTGCCGGATCGGCCACATCGTCGAAGCGCAGATCCTCGAGGCGCTCGAGATCGACTTCATCGACGAGTCCGAAGTGCTCACGCCCGCCGACGAGGCGAACCATGTCTGGAAACACGACTTCAAAGCGCCGTTCGTGTGCGGCTGCCGCGACCTGGGCGAGGCGCTGCGCCGCATCGGCGAGGGTGCCGCGATGATCCGCACCAAGGGCGAGGCCGGCACGGGCAACGTCGTCGAGGCGGTCCGCCACATGCGCGCCGTGGTCTCCCACATGAAGCGGCTCACGACGCTGACCGCCGATGAGCTCATGGCGGAGGCGAAGTCGCTCGGTGCGCCGTTCGAGTTGGTGCGTGAGGTCGCGCGCACGGGGCAGCTTCCGGTGCCGAACTTCGCGGCGGGCGGGGTGGCCACGCCGGCCGATGCCGCACTCATGATGAAGCTCGGGGCCCAATCCGTGTTCGTCGGCTCGGGCATCTTCGAAGTCGGTGACGCGAGCAGCCCCAAGGCCGCCCGCAAGGACCAGGCCCGCATGGCCAAGGCCATCGTGCAGGCAGTCGCGAACTGGGATCGTCCGGACCTGCTGGCGACACTCAGCTCGGGACTGCCGCAGGCGATGCGCGGCATCTCGCTCGAGACGCTGTCCGAGGGCGAGCTGCTTGCCAAACGTGGCTGGTAGCCGCACGCGCGCCCAAGCGGAGCGCCACACCCGCACGGCGGTCCGCCCGCCTCATGTCGCGGGCCGCGCCCGCCCGCGGGCGGCGCACGCGGCGGTCACACCCTCGTGCCCGGATGGCGGCGCGCACCCGCTGACGGCCGGCAGCCGGCGCCGCGCGGCCGCGCCGCCGCGTTGCGGAGTGCTTTCGCTGCAAGGCGACTTCGCGTTGCACTCAACCGCCCTGCTGGATCTGGGCTGTGAGCCGGTGCGCGTGTCCTTGCCCGAGCATCTCGAGCGTCTTGACGCGCTCATCCTGCCGGGCGGCGAGAGTTCGACCATGCTGCGCCTGCTCGATTCCAGCGGACTTCGTGCACCGCTCGAGCGCTACCTGAAGCACCAGCCGGTGCTCGGTACGTGTGCCGGGCTCATCCTGCTCGCTCGGTCCGCGGACAAGCTGCCGCGACCGACGCTTGCCGCACTCGACATCGACGCCGCGCGCAATGCCTGGGGTCGCCAGGTCCATTCGTTCACGGACACCGTGAGCATGCCCGAACTGGGGGGCACGTTGTCGGGTGTGTTCATCCGTGCCCCGCGCATCACTCGCGTCGGTCGCGGCGTGCAGGTGGTGGCGCGCTACGGCGACGAAGCCGTGGGCGTGCGCTGCGGGCACATCGCCGCGATCACGTTCCATCCCGAGCTCACGGATGACCGCCGGTTGCACGCCTGGTTCCTGCGCGAAGTCGCGGGCCTGAGTGTGGGAGGGCCGCGATGAGCCGACCCTCGACCCGCGAACCGGCCACGCCCGAGCGCGCCAAGCTGCACCAGTTCATCGCGCGCCACCACAAGTTCCTGCTCACGACGCACATCAATCCTGACGGCGATGCCATCGGCAGCGAGGTGACGTTCGCACGGCTCCTGCGCGCCCTCGGCAAGAGCGTGCGAGTGCTCAACGATTCGCCCACGCCGCATGCGTTCGGCTGGCTCGGGGCCGAGGGGCCGGTCGAGGTCTACACCGAGGAACTCGCCGAAACGCGCTTCGCCGAGGCCGATGCGCTGATCGTGCTCGACACCGGCAACAAGCAGCGCATCGGACGGCTCGCAAACCACCTCGACCGCCATGCGATCGCCATCGCCGTCGTTGACCACCACGTCACGCACGACGGCTTCGGCTCGGTGAACGTCATCGAGCCGGCGTGCGCGGCGGCGGCGGTGCTGGTCTACGAACTCATGCTCGAGGCCGGCGTCGCGATCGACGCGCTGGCCGCGGAAGCGCTGTTCGTGGGACTCGCGACCGACACCGGTCACTTCCGCTACTCCAATACCGATGCGCGTGCGTTGCGCATGGCCGCTGACCTCGTGGAGCTCGGTGTCGATGCCGCGGACGTCACGGCGCGCATCCACCAGACCGCTCCGGCCGGGCGGCTGCGCTTCTTCGGCGAGGCGCTGTCGGCGCTCGAGATGCGTCATGGCGGCCAGCTGGTGGTGCTCGAGGTCGGCCCCGAGCAGTTCGCGAAACACGGCCTGATCGGCGCCGACACGGAAGGGCTGGTCGACATGCCGCGTGCCATCGAGGGTGTCGAAGCGGTCGCGCTGTTCAGCGAGGTCGAAGCGGGCAAGGTGAAGGTCAGCCTGCGTTCCACCGGCCGGGTCAATATCGACGGCGTCGTCTCGCGGCTGGGGGGCGGCGGACATCCGCACGCCGCCGGTGTGCAGTTGCGCGGCAGCCGCGAGCAGGCCAAGGCGCGCATCCTGCCGGATCTCGAGCGGCTGTTGTCCGAGCTTCCGCCGGTGGCACCGGACGCGGCCGCGGGAGAGCGCCGGGCATGACCGTGTCCGCAGCCATGAGCGTGCGCGGCGAACGCCTGTCGCACCGGTTCGGCCGGCGCGCCACGGGCATCGCCGCCATGGAGTTCGCGTTCGACGGCCCCGGTGCGGTCGCGGTGACGGGGCCCAACGGCAGTGGCAAGAGCACGCTGCTGCGCATCCTGGCCGGCTTGCTGCGTCCATCCGAGGGCACGACCGCGATCACCGTGGGCGGCCGGAAGCTGGCCCTCGACCGGCGCCGCACGGTGATCGGGCTCGCCACCCCCGAACTGGCGTTCTACGAGGAGTTCACCGCCACGGAGAATCTCGTGTTTGCGGCCGAGACACATGGCCTCGGTGAGCCGCGGCGTTCAGCGGGGCAGGCGCTCGACCTGGTCGGGCTGTCGCCGCGCGCGAACGACCGAGTAGCGGCCTACTCGAGCGGCATGAAGCAGCGGCTGCGGCTGGCGTTCGCGCTCCTCAATGAACCACCGGTGCTGATGCTCGATGAACCCGGAAGTCATCTCGACGATGCGGGCCGTGCGGTGGTGCGCGCGGTGGTCGCGCGCCAGGCCATGCGCGGACTCGTTTTCATCGCGACCAACGATCCACAGGAGATCCAGCTTGCCGAACGGTTCCTCGAGCTCCACGGCCGCGGTCTGGGCGATCCTACGTAAAGAGTGCCGCAGCGAGTGGCGCACACGCTATGGCTTGAACGCCGCCGTGCTGTTCGCGGTCACGAGCCTGACCGCGGTGACGTTTGCCGCCGGGCGCATCAGCGACCGGCCCGACCTGCTGGCGGCATTCCTGTGGATCACGCTGCTGTTCGCGTCGCTGTCGTCGATGAGTCACGCGTTCGTGCGCGAGATGGAGAGCCGCACCATGCTGCTGCTTCGTTTGGTGGCATCACCCACGCAGATTGCTGTCGGCAAACTCCTGTTCAATCTCATCTTCCTCGCCGTCGTCGAGGCGATCACCGTGCCGCTTTTTCTCGTGCTGACGGGCGCGCCGGACGTACACTGGATACCGTTCCTGACCATCCTGGGACTGGGCACGGTGTCGCTGGCGGCTTCCAGCACGCTGGTGGGCGCCGTCATCGCGCAGACGCGCAGCCGTGGGGCGTTGTTCGCAGGCGTGTCGTTGCCGCTCCTCCTGCCGGTACTCGCGGCCGGCGTGGCGGGGACGCGCGCTCAGTGGGAGGGCAGCAGCATCACCGCCGACGCGCGCCTGCTCGCGGCTTACGCGGTGGCACTGCTGGGCGCCAGCCTGTTACTCTACGACCACCTTTGGGAGGACTGACCCAGGAACCGCGTCACGGTGGCCGCGGTGTCCAGGGTGGACCCATATGATCTGGCGAATCGGCATCTTCGTGCTGCTCGCGGTCACGATGACCGTGGCATTGCTGCAGGCGCCACTGGTCCCGGTATTGCAGGAGACCACGCGCGTGCTCTACTTCCACATCCCCGCCGCGTGGATCGCCGTCCTGGCGCTCGGCTGGTCGATGGTGCATAGCGCCCTGTACCTGTGGAAACGCGACCTCCGGCACGACGACCAGGCCGCGGCGGCCGCCGAGCTCGGGCTGTTGTTCTGTGTCGCGGCTACCGTGTCGGGGTCTTTGTGGGCCAAGGCGATGTGGGGCAGTTACTGGAACTGGGACCCGCGTGAGACGAGCATCTTCTTCGTCCTGCTCCTGTACGGCGCGTACCTTGCGCTTCGCGGCAGCATCGAAGGGGACGACAAGCGGGCCCGGCTCTCGGCCATCTACTCGGTCATCGCGTTCGTGGCGGTGCCCCCGCTGATGTTTGTTGTGCCACGCATCTACTCCACGTTGCACCCGGACCCGATCATCAACTCGACCGGCAAGGTGGACATGGACCCCATGATCCGCTGGTGCTTCCTGACGATGCTCGTCGGGTTCACGTTCCTCTTCTTCTGGCTGCAGTCGCTGCGCGTGCGCGTATTCCGGCTCGAGCGGCGTCTGGCAGCGTGATCGAAGGACTCACTATGGACCGCAACTGGGTGGTGCTCGGCGTCTCGCTGCTGGTGTGGGGCCTGCTGTTCGTCTGGATCCTGCGCGTGGAGAAACGCCTCAACGATATGGAGAAACGATGAACCTCAAAGTCATCGTCGCACTGGTGCTGTTGGCCGTTGCGGCAGGCGTGGGCGTCACGAGCTTCAAGCGCACGATGACGCCGTACATCGGGTTCGCGGAAGCGCGCACGGCCAGCGGGCTCGTCCAGGTCAACGGCAAGCTCGCCGACAAGGACTACGTCCTGAAGCCCGAGGAGCAGTTCCTGCGCTTCAAGCTGAAGGACGACAAGGGCGACATCATGCCGGTCGAGTACCGCGGCGTGATCCCGGGGAACTTCGACCAAGCTGTGAGCGTCGTCGCCATCGGCAAGTTCTCCGGCGATCACTTCGAAGCTACGCAACTGCTGGTGAAGTGTCCGTCCAAGTACCAGGCGGAGGCCGATAAGGCCGCCGCAGGCGTGGCCTCGTGAAGCGAACCGAACTCACCACGGCACTCGCCATCCTCGTTCCGGGAGCGATCCTCGGCGGCGTGCTGACGTCCACCGGGGTCCTCAACTGGGGACAGGTCTCGTGCTGGCTGGCGTTCCTGTCGGCGCTGGTGGCTGGTTTCGCCTGGCTCGGCATGCTCGCGGGCCACGACCGCGCGGCACCGGTCGCACGGGGTGCGTTCAAGGCGCAGTGGGTCGCGCTCGTGGGTGGCGCGGTATCCCTGTGGTGGATCCTCTTCAACCACCAGTTCCAGTATCAGTACGTGCACGACTACTCGTCGCGCGACATGCCGTCCTACTACGTGTACGCGGCGTTCTGGGGCGGGCAGGAGGGCACGTTCCTGTTGTGGGCGCTGCTCACGACCACGCTCGGACTCGTGCTGATGCGAATGAAGACCCCGCTCACGCAAGCCGCGATGTTCTTCCTCAACATCCCGGTCGTGCTGCTGACATTCGTGAGCGTGATCCGCGGGCCGTTCCTGCGCAGTGCGCAGGTCTACACGGACGGCGCCGGGCTGAATCCGCTGTTGCAGGACTACTGGATGACGATCCATCCACCCATCCTGTTCACCGGCTTCTCGTCGTTTGTCGTGCCGTTCGCGATCGCCTGCGCCGCGCTCCTGAAGCGTGACTACGACGGCTGGGTCAAGCCCGTGCTGCCGTGGGTTGTGTTCTCCACCGCCATCCAGGCCACCGGGTTCATCATGGGCGGCGTGTGGGCCTACAAGGTGCTGGGGTGGGGTGGCTACTGGGGCTGGGACCCGGTCGAGAACGGCTCGTTGATTCCCTGGCTCTCGAACGT
>JANMAX010000138.1:0-14372 GCA_031360075.1 bacterium
GGCCTGCGCCGTGCGCTTGCCGTTGCGCGTCTGCAGCAGGAACAGCTTGCCTTCCTGGATCGTGAACTCAAAATCCTGGATGTCCCGGTAATGCTGCTCGAGCCTGGACGTGATCTCACGCAGCTGCCGGTAGACATCCGGCATCTCCTCCTGGAGCTTCGCGATCGGCAGCGGCGTGCGTACGCCGGCGACGACGTCCTCGCCCTGGGCGTTCGTGAGGTACTCGCCATAGAACAGGTGCTCGCCGGTGGACGGGTTGCGCGTGAAGCCGACACCCGTGCCGCTTGTGTCACCCATGTTGCCGAACACCATCGCCTGCACGTTCACGGCCGTGCCGATGTCGTCGGGGATGCCGTTCTGCTTGCGGTAGTAGTTGGCGCGGTCGTTGTTCCATGACCGGAACACGGCGTCACGTGCCATGGCCAGCTGTTCGCGCGCGTCCTGCGGGAAGTCGCGCTGCGCGCGCTTGCGGACGTGGCGCTTGAAGTCGAGCGTCAGCTGCTCCAGGTCGGCGGCGGTGAGCTCGGTGTCGAGCTTGACCTTGCGGCGCTTCTTGGCGGCGCTGATCAACTCCTCGAACTCGTGCTTCTCGAAGTCCATGACCACCGCGGCGAACATCTGGATGAAGCGCCGGTAGCAGTCCCACGCGAATCTTGCATTGCCCGTCTTGCTTGCCAGTCCCTGCACGGACCGATCGTTCAGTCCGAGATTCAAAATAGTATCCATCATGCCGGGCATCGAGTACTTGGCACCCGAGCGCACCGACACCAGCAGGGGGTCATTCGCGTCACCCAGAGGCCGGCCGAACGTCTGCTCGAGCCGTGCGAGCGCGGCGTCCTGTTCGGCCTGGAATCCGGCCGGGAGCTTGCGGCCGTGCGCGTGATAGTGGCGGCACACCGCAGTGGTGATCGTGAAGCCCGGCGGCACCGGCACGCCGGCGTTGGTCATCTCGGCGAGGCCGGCACCTTTGCCGCCCAGCACGTCCTTCATGTCTCCACGGCCCTCGGCGGTGCCGTTGCCGAAGAAGTACACGAACTGTCCGTTCACGACCTGACTCGACTGCCCGGCCACAGGGGCCTCGCTCTCGGTGGTGCTCATGACGGCTGCCTCCCTATGCATCACGATCCCGCCCTCGCCAGACTCCATGCCCGGCGCGACTGCGGAGATCATTCAAATCCGCGGACCTGCCCCCGAACGACCAACGGCCTGCGGAACAGCGTGCTATCGACCGGGTCGTTGACGACGATGTGACGCAGGATCGTGCGCGACACCTGCTCACCGTCGAGTTCGCGCACTTCCTGGCGGGGCCACCACACGCCTTCCACCTGAACATAGTCCGACCAGCGGCGCCGGTCACGCCATACGCCCTGAGGGGTGGGCAGGTGCTCCACCCCGACGATGCGGCGGGTGGTGGCATCCAGCGACAGCCGCGTGCGAACGCCCGCCCGGGAGACGAATTCGAGCCAGTCGACGGGCTTGTGGTCCGATTGGCCCTGGCCCGGGGAATAGGGCGACACGGCCGGGTCCGTGACGGCTCGCAGGACATGCACCACATCGGATTCGAGGATGCCCTGGAGTGACAGCAGCGTGGTGCTGTCGGCCGGGACGATCGCGGCGGAGTCGCCGGCGGTCGACAGCGTCCAGCCGCGGCCGGCGTCGAGCACCTGACGGTGTTCGAACTCGAGGAAGCGCGTCACTTGCACGAGCCGGTGGGGATCGATGCGGAGCGTGCGCACCTCGCCGGTGAGGTCGCGGCCCGCGACCGACATGTGCAGTTCGGCTGACTGTTCAGAGACCCTGGCCGCGGCCAGTTTGAGCGCACCACCGTGCGCGGTCAGCGCCGCGGCGGCCAATTGCCGCCCGCGCCGGCGCTGTGCTTCGGACACCTGGATGCCGGTGCCCGCCACCGGGCTCGACACCGCTTGCTGCAGCGTGTCGATCGGGCCGAGCGAGGCGAGCCGGCCGTGCATGCGCGCCGCGGGGCCGGCGAGCAACAGCGTGTAGCCGCGCCTCACCGCGCGTGACACAACGTCGAGCGGCGCCGCCATGAACGCCGCGGGCATACCCGCCAGATGATCCACGGGCGATCCCGCGATGTCACCCACGAGCCACGAGGCGATCCACTGACCCACGGTCTCGAGCGACAGCGGCCAGGCGTCCGCGGCACGGCGGCGTGCCGCGGCAAGTGCGTCGCTCGCGAGCGGAGCAGCGAGCGACTGCAGCGCCTGCTTCAGGCGGCCGGCCACGACCGCCGCCGATTCGGGACGCGCGCTGCTGCTGACCATGAGCAGGCTGGCTTCGCGGCCCGCCAGCAGCGTGGCGTGCGCGCCGGCCGGCAGCAGTCCGCCCTCCAGCGCTTCACGCGCCACGGCCCAGCCCGCATAGCCGGCATCCCCACGCCCCGGGCCCACGAGTGCGGCGCGCACCTCGGTGACCGGACTGCCCGGCATGTCGTGGACCACGGCTCCCATGCGCGGTGCGGGTGCGGCGTGCGGCGCATCGGCCGCGGACTTGCCGCTCCAGCGGCCGAACCACTCGGCGGCCGACGCGAACGCACGCTCGGCATCGATGTCGCCGGCGATCACCAGCACGGCGCGATCGGGACGCCAGTGGTCGCGATGGAACTCGCGGACCTGCTCGCGGGTCGCACCCAGCAATCCCTCCAGATCGCCGCGTACCGCGTGGCCATACGGGTGCGCACCGAATGCCAATGCGGCCGCCCGCTCGTCCGCGATGACCGCGGGGTTCTGCGCCTGCTGGCCCAATTGGCCGGCGACCTGCCGGCGCACGGCCTGGAACGCTTCCTCGGAGAACAACGGATTGACCACGGCATCGCTCATGAGTTCGAGCACGCTCTCGAACTCGGGCACGCGGCAGCCGGCCGCGATCTGGCCCGCATCGCGCGTGACGTTCACGGCGAGCGTGCCCCCGAGCGTGTCGAGTTCGGTGGCGAAGTCCTCGCCCGAGCGCGACGTCGTGCCCTGACGCAGCAGTTGCGCGGTGAGGAACGCGACGCCGTCATGCCCCTTGGCTTCGGCGGTGAGTCCGGCGGGAACCTGCAACTGCGCCTGGACGATTGTCAGACCCGGCCGCGTGAACACGACGACGCGCATGCCGTTGGGCAGCGTGCGCGTCACCGGTGCGGGGTAGCGCACGACCGCGCCCGTGAGGACGAGCGCGCTGGCCACGAGTGCGAGCACGGCGAGCAGGCGCTTCATCGCGCACCTCCGGAGTTCGCGGGCAGCATCCACACCATCGCACGCCCGGCGTCGGTCATGATGCGCGCGGCCGCGCGCTGCAGGTCCGCCGGCGTCACCTTGCGGAGCGCCTCGAGCCGGCGTGCGGCCGCGGCGGCGTCACCCGTGAGCAGTTCAGCCTCGCCCAGCGCCTGGGCGCGCTGGCGCGCGGTCTGCAGCGCGAACAGCGTCGCGGACTCCAGTTGCCGGCGGGCACGTTCGAGTTCGAACGCCTCGGGTGCCGCGCGTGCCACACTCGTGGCGGCATCGAGCAGCGTCGCCTCGACCGCCGCGGAGTCGGCATCGGGCGCGATCACCGCCATGGTCCACAACAGCGAGCCGTCCCGCTGCGCCGCATAGCCGGCCTGCGCGGTCACGGCGAGATGCCAGTCGGTGACGAGCGAACGTGCGAGCCGGGCCTGCGGACCACCACCCAGCCACGCCGCGAGCAGTTCGAATGCCGCGGCATCGGGGTCACCCGCACCCGGACCGCGCCAGCCCACGAGGAACAATCGCACCGGTGAGTCGAGCCGCTCGTTGAGAAGCATGGCCGCACGCGGTGCTGCGGCGGCCGTGGTCGCCGGCGCCGCCAGCCTGGCGCGGCCGCCGAATCGCTGGCGCACGAGCGCCAGCGCGCTGTCGTTGTCGAACGCACCCGACAGCACGAGCACGGCGTTCGCCGAGGCCAGACGCGACTTCCGCCATGCATCGACGTCGGCCGGCGTGATGCCGTCCGGCGTCAGCGCGGGTGCCGCACCCGTCTGCGCATAGGGATGTCCGGGCCAGGCCGCGCTCCACAGCCGTGCGATCGAGCGCGCGACCGGCGTGCGCTCGGGACGCGCGCGTTCAGCGCGCATCGCCGCCCGCTCGCTCGCGAGTTCGGCGGGGCGCGTCGCGCCGGCCCTGCTGCGCTCGGCGAGGAACGTGAGCGCGACATCGACCGCCGTGGGCGGCACGGTGGCCGAGAAACTCGTGTAGTCGGGAGTCGCCACCATGTTGCCGGTGCCGCCGCGCGCAACCAGTGCCGCGAGCGGGTCGTCGGAGCCGTTCCGGAACGCCAGCCGCGCGGCGAGCAGGGCCAGCCCCGCCTGTGCGGGCTTCTCGTGACGAGTGCCCGCCGCGAACCACAGCGAGGCGTCGACGGCGGTGGCCTGCGAGTCGGGCGCCAGCACGATGCGCATGCCGTTGTCGAGGGTCAGCCGCGTGCTCGCGAGTGGAGCGGCCGCGACCACGCTGACCGTGATCGCCACGCCGGCCGTGCTGGCCGTGAGCAAAAGCGCGAGCGCCGCGGCGGCGAACCGGGTAAGGCGGGCGACCTGCACGCACTTCGGGGACGGGGCCTGCAATAGTTCTCGGAAGATATTCATGGGATCGGATCGGGCTCCGGAGCGCATGGGGGTCAACGCAGTACGACGACGCGCACGGCCTCGCGCCGGCCCGCACCATCGAGGGTCAGGAAGTAGAGTCCGGGCACGAGTGCGCGGCCATGGGAGTCGTCACCGCGCCACGGAATCGCAATCGTGGTGCGAGGCGCGATGGTCCCCGTGGCGAGGTCGCGGACGACGCGCCCACCGGCGTCGTGGACGCGCACGCGATACGGCGACCGCGTTCCCCCGGAGCCGAGGCTCAGGCGGACGCTCGCGGCAGGGCCGCTCGTGCGCAGCGGATTGGCCCCCGCGAACGTCAGCGTGAGCGGGCTGTGGTCCTCGGGCACGCCGAGCGTGTCGGGCACGTAGCGCAGCGCGGCCAGCGCATCGGGAATGCCCCAGCCGAGCAGGGTGTCGGGCTGCGCGGACTGCGAGGCGGTGCGCTTCATGGCCTCGATGATGAGCACCGCTGGCCACGTCGGGCGCGCCTGCATGAGGCAGGCGGCGACGCCCGCGATGAGCGGCGTCGCGAACGACGTACCGTTGGCGCGCGTGTAGACCGTCGGGTCGCTGAAAGCCGCCGCGACCAGCACCTGCACACCCTGGGCGGCGAGATCGGGCTTGATGCGGCCGTCGGACGTCGGGCCCTTGGACGAGAAGCCGGCGCGATTGCCGAGCGAGTCCACGGCCGCGATCGCCAGCACGCTGTCGCCGTTCGCGTCGGAGGGCGCCGAGATCTTGCGGCCGACGCGCGCATTGTTGCCGTCGTTGCCGGCCGAGTTCACGACCAGGATGCCCTTGGCCGCGGCGATCTCGGCGGCGCGCGTCACGACACTGGTGTGGCCGTCGAGCATCGGGTAGGTGATGTTGCCGGTGCCGCCATCGAACAGGTTGTAGCCGAGTGACGACGTGATGATGTCGCAGCCGAGCGAGTCCGCCCACTCGGCCCCCATGCCCCAGTACACCATCTCGATCGGCGTCTCGCTGCCGCTGTCCTCGGTGCGGGCGAGCGCGACGTTGCAGCCGAACGCGGGCGACAGGTAGACGCCGGACTTGCGCCCGGCCACTGCACTCAGCGTGGCCGTGCCGTGCTCGAAGTTGAACGGCGCCACGACCGTGTCCTGGACGTCGTTGCCACCCCGGATGAAGTCACGCGTCCGGCCACCGCCGATGGTGATGGTCTTGAGCGCCTCGTGCTTCCGGTACCAGTTGAAACCATCGTCGAGCACGCAGACGTTGACGCCCGTCCCGATGTAGCCCGAGTCATGCACGGCGGGCACGTTCAGGCGCTGCAGTTGCGTGAACGTCTGGCCGTAGAGCGCCTGCACGGCGGCGGGCAGCGCGTGCCGCGACGGCGCGAACGGGGCTTCACCGTTCGGCTCGGCCGCCAACCGCGATTCGCGCTCGCGCGGTTGCGCCAGCTCGACCGGTGCGATGCGGCGCACGAACGGCTGGGCGGCGAGCGCCAGCAGCCGGCTGCCCGCGGCGTGCACCGCGACGCGATTGAACCAGCGCGACTGGCCGAAGACGGCATAACCCTGATCCGTGAGCGCGCGCACGTAGGATGCCTCGAGTGGCAGGTCGAGATAGTCGACGAGCGGGCTGACATGCGCCTTCAGGCGGCGGTGGCGGGATTCCGGTGTGAGCGCATCCTGCGCGGCAGCCAGGCGCCGCGCCAGGTCCCCCGGACCCTGTTCACCCTTGTCCGTGAACTCCACCCAGACCGCGACCGGCTCGGCGTCGGGCTGTATCGCGAGCATCAGGCGCGGATCGAGCCGCGAGCCCGCGCGCTCGGCACCCGGGATGGCGGCGAACGCCGGCACTGGCAGGGTCAGCACGGTCAGGGTCAGCACAGTCAAGGCGCAAAGTAGGGCGACCCGGAGCATGGCGAGGGGCGAGGCACGAAGACGCATGGCGTTGATTCTACTACGGCCGGGCCGCGGCTTCAGGCACGCACATCTCCGGCGGGGCCAGCGGTCGAGCCCGCCGCCGCTGGCGCCGCCGCTTGGGCGGTCACCCGCCCCTCGAGCCAGCCCACCTCCCGGCCGGCGGCATTGCTGACCGGGGTGCGGCGGTGACCGGCCAGTTGTGCCACCTCGGCGGCCTGCAGCACCCCCAGCGTCGACAACAACTCCACGCAGACCGGGCCCAGCGCACGCATGGCACCGTCCTCGCACTTGATGGCGACTCCCAGTCCGCGGGCCGGCTCGGCCACCAGGAGCAGCCCCTCGGCACCGCTCTTGGCCAGCACGCGGCCACCGGTCGCCAGCATGAGGTCGGTGGCCAGCCGGCCAGCCCCCTCGACCACGACCGGGTGCGCCGACATGGCCCGACCGATCCGCCCGAGCGCCCGGGTCCGCTGCGCGTCGGGCGCGGTCGCGGACAGTAACGCGGGAGTCGCGGCCATCGCCACCGCGATGCGCGCGTAGCCCTGCGCCATGCGCCGCAATGGCAGTCCGAACACCGGGACGCCACAGCCGTCGATGCCGCTGACGACGCTCTCGGGAGTCACGGCACAACACTCGGCCACGGTGCGCAGCATGAGCTGCTGCAGCGGGTGTTCGGCGCGCTCGTAGCCCTCGACCGGCCAGCCCTCGGCACGGCAGAACGCCAGCATGCCGGTGTGCTTGCCGGAGCAGTTGTTGTAGAGCGCGTCGCACGACGACGGGTCGCGACGGACGTCCGCGAGCGACTGGGGATCCTGCGGATCGTGATAGCCGCACGCCAGGTGGCCGGCGTTCAGCCCCAGGCGCGCCAGCAGCCCGCGCACCAGATCCAGATGAGCACGGCTGCCGGAATGCGAAGCCGCCATGATGGCGAGCTCGGCTTCGCTGCAGTGAAGCGCATCCGCGTGCCCGCGTTCCACGAACGGCAGCAACTGGAATGGCTTGGCCGCCGAACGGAACGAGGTCACGGTCTCGGGCAGGGCGGTCGCGGCCCGCATCCGGCCGGCATCGTCCGCGAGGACGCACTGCACGCGATGGCGCGATTCCGCAATGTCACCGCGGAGGACGAGCACTTCGGCTTGCAGGTGCATGCGGATCCCGGAAGGGGGACGACGCGGGACCGCGCCGGAGCGCCGGCCCGGACGGGTCAGCGAATGACGACGAGGCGGTTCTGGAAGTGGAACGTGCCGGACTCGACCCGGTACATGTAGATGCCCGAGGCGACGGCCTTGCCCGCACCGTTCTTCAAGTCCCAGCGCTCGAAATCACGGATGTTGTCGGCGTGCGTGATCTCGCGCACCAGATCCCCGGCGGTGGTGAAGATCTTGATGGTCGACTGCGCGGGCAGGTTGATGAAGTGCACTTCACCCTGACCCGGCTGGTCCCAGACTTCGGTGCCGCGGTAAGGGTTCGGCACCGCGAGCACGCGCTCGAGATCCACCGCCGGCCCACCGGTCGGCTCCACCGGCCCGGCGAGATTGTGCAGCTTGTTGTTCAGGTTCACGCGGCTGTCGAGCGGATCGGGGACGAACAGGTCCTCGTAGTCGGGGTCCGTCGTGTTGCGTCGCTCGATCGTGACCGAGTACCAGGTCAGGAAGCCATCGTGCGGCCCGGGCGGAGGCACGAGGATGAAGATCGAATCGCCGGGCGACAGGCAGCGGCCGTCCACGGTCCCGGGGCGGCGGCAGACCTTGCGATACTGGCCGTTGGAATCCGGATCCACGAACGTCACGATGCTGTCGTTCACCACACCACCGTTACAGACGTAGTTCATGGTGGCGGGATTCAGGCGCGAGAAGCTCCACGTCAGTTCGCTGCCCGGGTTGAGCGAGAAGCGCCGGATGAGCATGGCCTGCGAACTGTCCGGAGCGTTCGTCATGCGGTAGATACGATAGCCGCCGAAGTCGGGACGGGCCTCCGTGACGCGGTCGCGCAGGAACCGCACCGTGACCACGCGCGGCCGCACCACGAGGCTCTCGGCCAGCGGCCCGCGGAAGCTGCCGATGCACCGCGTCTTGCGGATGAGCGAACTGTCCTGCCAGGCCCCGGCATTCACCCACACCGGGATATCGGGGAAGTTCGACGCCGCGCGGGCGGGACACGCCCACGCGCCGGCCACGAGGGCCAGCGCGAAGGCGCAGGCGGAGGCGCGAAGCGCTCCGCCCATTGCGTTCTTGGACATGAGTTACTCCCGCGTGGTGCCGGAGGGCACGCGCGCGCTGACGGTTCTCTGGGCAGGCGTCACGATGCGCGCGGGCGAGGAGCCACCGCTCTTGATGGAAGGCGCGATCGAACCGCGGTCGACGGGCTGGCGACTGAGGCCCCAGATGTCCTGGAACACGAAGTCGATCAGGCCGATGCAATCTTGCCGCACGTAGTTCCACGGCGCGAACCCGGAGAACACGAACTGGTTCGCCTGATTGCCGTGGTAGTAGGTCATGGTCGGGGCACGGCCGTTGGTCAGCAGCACGATGCTCTGCGACTCGTAGAGTGTGTCGAGCACCGTGATCTCGCGGGACAGTTCGGGATCCGGATCGACATCCTCGATGATCGAGTTGTTCTGGGAGATGTACTCACTCGCATAGCTCGACTGGTAGAACAGGCCCGCCTGACCGCTGAGCCGGGTCGGAGGCATCGGTTCGAGATCCGGTGTCCGCCAGCGGATCTCGGGCGGCAGCGTGTCGTACCGCGGCGAGGACAGCGTGGTGTTCGTGAACGGGCTGTAGTGCGACCAGGCCGGGCGGACGATGTACGTGGTGTCGTTCTCGGTGCCATTCGGGTGACGCACGCGAACCGTGTACTCGTACCGGAACGTCGTGACGCTGCCCTTCGTGACGGCGATCGAGGACTGCCAGTGCGCGCCGTCGTACATGACGCGGCTGGGAGACAGTTCGCCGAACTGCGGGGCACTCGAGAACACCGTCGTCTGACCCTGGTTGTTGGCCCGCTTGTCGAACTGCGCGAGCGACGCGTAGGCCGAACCGCCGCCCGCCATCCAGACGCGGCCGCGCAACTGGATGTAGGCCGCGAGCGTGCTCGCGCGTCCCGGACCGCTCATCGAGTAGAGCGCGGTGACCGGGAAGATGCTCTGGTCGAGATTTTCGGTGTACTGAGCGCCGCGATCATCGACGAGCCACATGATGTTGCGGTACTTCCCGATCTTCGAGAGCAGCACACCGTTCGCGGGGTTCTCGAGGCCGAGACGCGTACCCAGCGTATCGAACGAGTAACCCGCCAGCAGGCCCGGCCGGCTGAGCACGCCGGTCGTGGGATTCCTGGTGCAGCGCCACGGCACATTGCCGCGGGCGAACATGAACGTGTCGAACTCGGCGCGTGACGGCCAGTTCGTGGTGTAGTTGTTCGGGCAGCCGTTCGGGGCGAACTTGTCGACCTCGAGCCGCGTGTCGTCGATGATCAGCAACTCGCGATCGAACGACGGTGTGACGGCGGTGATGTGCAGGATGCCAAGGCTCTTCTGGCTGTTGTTGTCGGAGCACTCCAGGAAGAAGAAGTGCTCACCGTCGGCGAAGCCGCGCAGCCGTTTCGAGTTCGGCATGGTTGGGCTCGACTGGCTCCAGTGCCGGTAGTCCTCGTTCTCGTCCGTACGCGCGGTCTCGTCGGTGACGTTGCCGTCCACCATCCAGCGGAATCCCTGGATGCGCGATCCCGGAGACGGGAACGCCTCCCAATTGACGTCGACCGGCACGTGCGACGGGACTTCGATGTTGATCCAGCGCAGCGGGTCCGTGGAATAACCGCCGCTCTGGTAAGTGAAATCGATGAACTGGTTGAAGATGTGGATTCTCGGGCCGTTCGAACTGGCGAAGCCGACCGTGAGCTGCAGCATGTTCGAGTTCAGGCTGAACACGGGCGAGTACGCACCCGCCTCATCGAAGCCGATGAGCACGAACAGGTAGCTCTTGTTGGGCGTCAGATTCGTGAACTGCACGAACTGCGTGTCCGCGCTGGTCGAGTCCCAGCCTGCCCAATTGCGGGACGCTTCCAGTTTGCGCAGCGAGTCGGGTGCCGCCAGGAAGATCTGGTTGTCCGGATCCGTGAGGTCCAGCATCCGGTACTTGTACTTGATCGGCTTCTGGGAGAACTGGCCGTCCGGGTCGGAGCCGGTCCAGTCGATACGCACCGACGGCGTGACCTGGGCGCGCAGCAATAAACTCGGAGAAGGATTCAGGATCGACACCGTCGGCGCGATCGTGAATGAGAAGAAGCCGCGGTCCTTGCGGGCGGACTCGGCCCCGTCGTCGTCGATTGCCTTGATGAAGAAGCGGTGCGGATCGGACGCGGTCGGCGGGTTGGTGCCGCGGATCGTGTCGGGCTGCGAGGCACGGAAGAAGATGATCTCCTCGTTCTTCTTCGTGCTCACCCACACGCTG
The DNA here is from genome assembly GCA_031360075.1 of bacterium. GTDB lineage: Bacteria > Eisenbacteria > RBG-16-71-46 > RBG-16-71-46 > RBG-16-71-46 > JAIOPA01. The sequence continues at coordinate 10,941 of JANMAX010000138.1, forward strand.
TCACCCGGCGACGGGTCGATGGTGTACTCGTAGTGATCGATGCGGCCATCGGGGTCGTTGCCGGACCAATTGACCCGGTAGGCATAGAAGTAGGGATTGCTGCGGTCCGCTCTCACCGGGGCGTTCGTCAGCTCGACGTTCGGGCGCTGGTTCGGGACCAGCGCTCCGCCGATGGTCTTGTTGGCACAACCGGAGAGCGCGAGGCCCGCCAGCACGATCAGCACACCAGCCACGAGGCCGGCGCGCAGGGATTTCGGGGTCATTGCTGCCTCCTGCCACTATCCGACGGGGACCCCGGTCGTTGGGTCGAGTCGTTGCCGCCACCGGTCGTGATGCCCGCAGGTTCGGGGGCCGCGAGCCGGCAGTTGATATCGGTGTCGAAACAGCGGCCCTGGGCCGGATTCGGCTCGGGCGCCACGAACGGACAGCGCGACGGCCACACCCGATCGTCGCACTCGAGGCAGTCACAGAGCCGGATGCGCACCGTGATGTTGCCGGCGGCGATGAACGCCGGGATGACGATGGAACCCGTGGAGTTGGCGTTGAATTCGCCCGGGACCACGTAACAGGTGTCCTTCGCGGGGTCGCCCGCGAGCTTGCCGAAGATGGCGATCTTGCGTCGCAGGATCGGCGGATACGTCGGCGTTCCACCGACACGATTGAACGGCGCCTTCGGGTCCAGCTGGTCGACGTCGTCGGCCGGCAAGTTGAAGCTGACCGTGCGCGGCAACAACTGGTTGGCGACCGGCGAGAAGCCGCTCTGGGTGCGCAGCAGCCGCGGGATACGGTCGACGTAGAACGACATGACCTTGGAACGCAGGGCGATGTCCGCGCTCGTGGCGCCGCCGCCATCGACGCGGTCCACGATGCCGGCCGGGCCACCGGGGCGCTGGTCGACACGGCGGTCGACCGTGCCGTCACCGTCCTCGGCGTAAACCACAGCGTAGGCCTTGCCGGCGGACGTCAGTCCCCAGTAACCGTTCGTGACCGGGTTGTGGAATACCGAGGCGGGGTCCATGACCGGATAGGTCGTGGTCTCCGAGGGCTGGCCGAGCCGGTTGGCCGGGTCCGTGCCCTCGCGCACCTTGATGACGATGCGGAAGCCGATCGGCGATCCGTTCGGGCCGCTGGCGGTCGTCACCGGGCGCCCCACCAAGTCGGGCGTCAGCAACGGCACATTGACCTTCACGCGGTAGGGCGAGTCGCGGTCGAAGCCACCGGTCGGCATGATGACCCACGAGTTCAGGTGCACCGTGTCGCCTTCCTGATGCAGCCACAGGCGGTCGTTGTAGACCTCGAAGAATGACTTCCGTTCCACGCGCAGCGCCGGCAGGATGTCGACCGAATCGCGGCTCAACTGTGTGCCGGGGATGCCCTGGAACGCGGCCCAGCCCGTCAGGGACAGGTCGATGTACCAGTAACGCTTGGTCCCGCCGTCCGACGTGAACGTCTGCCAGCCCGCGAGCGGGTCGTTGGGGTCGGGGCCCGCGAACCATGTGTCGGGCGCGAAGTTCATCTGGAACCAGCGCGATGACTCGCCGCGCCAGCCGGACTGGCCGATCGCACGCAGGCGGAAGATCTTCTGTCCGGAGTTGAGCCGGTCCAGGCCCACGCCCGTGTTGTACGAAGCGGTGTGCACCGAGGAGTCCACGGTGTTGAAGTCGGTCTCGTCCAGCTTGTAGCGGTAGCCCGTGATGATCGTGCTCGGGATCGTGGGCTCGCCGTGCCAGCGCGTCGTGATCAGCGCGTTGGCGGGGATCGTGTCGCGCGGGAACGCGTGGGTCTCGGAGATCTCGAACGAGTCCCGTACCAGGTACGTGCGCTGGATGGGCCGCACCCCGCCACCCGCCAGCAACTCGTACACCGTCCCCACGGCCTTGAACTCGTCGATGATGGCGAGCGGTGGAAAGCGGTCGTAGGAGCTGAACATGAAGCGGGCGGGCGTCGGATCCGGACGGCCCTTGTTGTCGACCGCGTAGATGAAGAACGCGTGCTGCCGCTCACTGACGTCTTCGGAGGCGTTGAAGATGAAGATGCTGTCCGATTTGGTCGTGAAACGGTAGTCGCGCGCCTTGGGACCGGGCAGGGCGGGCACACTCCCCGCGCCCTCCTGGATCACGGCAAGCGTTTCGACCACGGCGTAGTAGTAGCCCGCCACCGCACCGTCCCGGTCCGAACCGGCCCAGTACAGGTGGAACCGCACCGGGATGCGCCCGATGTTCGGACGCACCGGCTGGTTCTGGTCATCGCGTGTGGTGATGGTGTCCTGAGGCGCTGCGACAATCCAGGTCTCTGGCGCCTGATTATTGAGAGTGGGTGCAACCGCCTTGCGACAGCCCGCACCCCAGAAAGCAAGAAAAAGACAAACGACAGCCCCGACACGTAAGCGCATTCGCGCCCCCCAGCACGCCCAGTCGATGTTGAAGGAAGTGGCCGGAGGCTACGATGGGTCGCCGGGGGCGTCAAGCCAAAATCCTACTGCGCTTTGGCGGCTTCAAGACGCTCGGTTCCGGGACTCGACACACCGCGCATGGAGCTTCCCGCGGGCCGCCCGGTCGGCGGTGTCTGGCAGCGACGATGCAGGGCTCCCCGGCGCTGCACCCGTCGTTCTCGGGCGCAGCACTGGGACTCCCGCGGACCAATCGTACTCTGTGTGGAGAACCAAGGCCAGCGACTTCTCGGCCGTGGCCCCAGACAGCGCTTCGGGGCCGGGCCTCCCCCTGTACAAAAGCCGGAGGGCGGGGAGTGAACCCCGCCCTCCGGTGAACTGCGTGTGACGTGCTTCGACTAGTTGTTCAACACGATGATGCGGCCGGCGTCCTTCTGCACGCTGCTGCGCACGAAGTACACGCCACGCGCCACCTTGCTGCCACCGTCGTCGGTGCCGTCCCACTGGATCGAGTGCTCGCCAGCCGGGAAGACGCGATCGGACAGGTTGCGGACCTTACGACCAGTGACGTCGTAGATCGAGACCTGGACACGACCAGCCTTCGCCACGCTGAAGCGGACGAACGACGTACCCTGCTTCATGACCGAGTTGCCGATCTTCATGAAGTTCGTGTACGCGCGACCGCCCTGCGGGGTGTCCAGCGTCGCCGCCGGAGCGCCCGTGATCTGGCAGATGCCACCGAACACCTTGTTCAGCATGTAGTAGTAGTACGCGAGACGACCGTTGTCCGTATCGCAGTACCGGCTGAACAAGTGCTCGATCTCGTAACCACTGGTCGCCGCCACCCAGTTGCGCAACGCCGTCGCGGGCTTCACGACGTCGGACACGTACGGACCGTTGAGACCGACGTTCTGGTAGAACGCGCCCTCAATGGCTTCCGCGATGGCCGGATTGCGCTGGTAGACGTCATTCGACCAGGTGCAGAAGTACGACACGCCCTACACGTCAGCCGACGGGGTCAGGTTCGTCGTCGTGAGCACGTC
>JANMAX010000142.1:0-25127 GCA_031360075.1 bacterium
GACGTGCGTGTACACCTGAGTGCTCGCGAGCGAGGCATGCCCGAGCAGTTCCTGGATGGCGCGCAGGTCGGCGCCGGCATCGAGAAGGTGGCTCGCGAACGAGTGCCGCAACGCGTGCGGCGTCACGCCCAGTCCGCCAGCGACCTGCGCCAGGCGCCGGCGGACCAGACGCTGAACGGTGCGCGGCGACAACGCCCCCGCGGAAGGACCCGAACGCACCCGGCCGCGGAAGATCGGCTCGTCACGCGGGCCGTCGCGCCGGCCGTCGCGGTCCAGATAGCGGTCGAGCGCGGCGAGTGCGCGTGCGCCGACCGGCGAGACGCGTTCCTTGCGGCCCTTGCCACGCACGCGCAGCAGCAGCGCGCCGCGGTCCAGGTCGCCACGGTGAAGTCCCACCAACTCCGAGACGCGCAGTCCGGAGGAATACGTGATCTCGAGCAGCGCCAGGTCGCGAGCGGCATCCGGGTCGGTGGCGCTGGCCAGCCGGTCGAGTGCGTCGTTCAGGTCGAGGCGCGGCAGCGTGCGCGGCAGGCGCCTCGCCCGGCGCGGGAACGGCAGCGCCTTGGCCGGATCGGCGGCGAGCAGGCCGCGCCGCACGCAGAAGCGGCCGAAGCTCCGCCACGCCGCGAGCGCACGGGCCGTGCTGCTGGCCGCGTGCCCGGTGCGGAACAGCTCACGCATGGCACGCTCGAGCAGCGGCTGGTCCCACTGTGATGCACGTACCGGCTTGCCCGCCCCCGCTGCCAGGTCCAGCACGCGCGTCACATCGCCGCGATACGCGGCGAGCGTGTGCGGCGAGAAGCGGCGGGCCGCGCTCAGTTCGGAAAGGAAGGTCTCGAGTGCGTCACGCACCGGTCGGCTCGACAGCCACCTTCGTGCGGCATTTCGGGCACATGAGAGTCGTTCCCGACTTGTTGATCTTCTCGACCAGCAGCGGCGAATCGCCGTTGGGGCAGGGCTGCGCGACCGGCCGGTCCCAGAGCGCGAAATCGCACTCGGGCCACTTGGTGCACGAGTAGAAGATCTTGCCCTTGCGGCTCTTCTTCTCGGCCAGTTCGCCCTTGCCGCACTGCGGGCACGGGATGCCGAGCGTGAACGGCTTGGTGTACTTGCACTCAGGCCGGCGCACGCAGTGGATGTAGCGCCCGAACGGACCCTGACGGGCCACCAGTCCGGCGCCGCATGTCTCGCAGACACCCTCGACCGGCACCGGCAATTCGGACTGGTCCAGCGGCTGCGTGTGCTTGCAGTCGGGATAACCCGGGCAGGCCAGGAACGCGCCGTTGCGGCCGAACTTCTTGACCAGGTGGTGCAGCCCGCACGACGGGCACAAGATGTCGGTCTTCTCCTGCAGGCTCTTCTTGATCTCCCCGGACTTCTTCTTCACGGCCTCGAGATCGCGCGACAGCGGCGTCCACAGCTCGCGCACCACGTTCTGCCATTCGCGCTTGCCCTCCTCGACCTCGTCCAGTTCGGCCTCCATGCCGGCGGTGAACTCGAGGTTGAAGACGTCCGGGAAGTGCGCCACGAGCAGTTTGGTGACGAGCATGCCGAGGTCGGTGGGCTTGAGCGAGCGGCCCTCGCGCTCGACGTAGTCGCGCTTGGTGATGGTGGCGACGATGGTGGCGTACGTGCTCGGCCGTCCGATGTTCTCTTCTTCGAGCGCCTTGACCAGCGAGGCGTCGGTGAAGCGCGGCGGCGGCTGCGTGAAGTGCTGATCCGGGCGCACGGGCGCGGCCACGACGCCGTCCGGGTCGGCGGCCGAGATCGCCTCGCTCGCGACCACCAGCGGCCAGCCCTGCTGCAACTCGGGCAAGCGCCCTTCCTCGTCGGCATCCTCTTCGTCGCGGCCATAGACCTTGAGCCAGCCCGGGAAGCGCAGCACGCTGCCCGAGGCGCGCAGCCCCAGACGCCCGGCCTCGACATCGACGGTGGTCTGGTCGAACTCGGCGGGAGTCGACTGCGACGCCACGGCGCGCTTCCAGATCAGGTCGTAGAGCTTGAACTGCTCGTCGGACAGGAACGGCCGCAGCGACGCGGGCGTGCGCTCGATCGAGGATGGGCGGATGGCCTCGTGGGCCTCCTGCGCGCCCTTCTTGCTCTTGTAGAAGTTCGGCTTCTCGGGCACGAACGCGTCGCCGTACTCCTTGGCGAGCCAGGCGCGGATCTCGGCCAGCGCCTCGTTCGACAGCCGTGGCGCATCGGTGCGCATATAGGTGATGAGACCGACGCTGCCCTGCCCCTTCAACTCGATGCCTTCGTAGAGCTTCTGCGCCACCTGCATGGTGCGCTGGCTCGTGAACCCGTAGCGGTTGCTCGCCGCCTGCTGCAGCGTGCTGGTGATGAACGGCGGCACCGCGCCCTTCTTCTTGGGCTTGACCTCGATGCTGGCGATGCGCGCCGGGGTCTGGCGCAGCTCCTCCGCCAGCGCTTCGGCCTGCGCGGCCGCGACCGCGCCACGCAGTTGGCCGCTGTCCAGCTTGTCGTCGCCGATGCGCACGAGTCGTGCGGTGAACTGCTCACCGGCAGGGGCCTGATAGTCGACCTCGATGGTCCAGTATTCCTCGGGCACGAACGCGCGGATGAGCGCCTCGCGGTCGCAGATGATGCGCAGCGCCACGCTCTGCACGCGGCCCGCGGATAAGCCGTACTTGACCGTGCTCCACACGAACGGGCTGACCTTGTAGCCCACCAGGCGGTCGAGCACGCGGCGTGCCTGCTGCGCATTGACGAGGTTCATGTCGAGTTCGCGCGGGTGCTGCATGGCCTCGGTGACCGCCCGCTGCGTGATCTCGTTGAACGTCAGCCGGCGCAGCGGACGATTCACCCCGGCGAGCACCATCGACAGGTGCCACGCGATCGCCTCACCCTCACGGTCCGGATCCGGCGCCAGGTAGATCGTGGCCGCGTGCCGCGCGGCGACACGGATCTTGGCGAGCGCGGCGTTCTTGCCCCGGATCGGCTCGTATTCGGGCTGGAAATTGTTGTCGAGGTCGACCCCGAGCTTGCTCTTGGGCAGGTCCATGACGTGGCCGTTCGAGGCCAGCACCATGAAGTCCTTGCCGAGGAACTTGGTCAGCGTCTTGGACTTGGTCGGCGACTCGACGATCACGAGGTTCTTGCCGGTGGCCTTGCCGCCCATCGCGGCTTCGATCTCCGCTTCATCCACCTCGGGCTCGGGCGCTTCCGGCGCCCTGCCACGGCCGAATCGGCCACGCCCGGGAGCCGGCTTGTTGGCGGCCGCGATCTCGGTGCGCTTGGAGGTGCGCTTGGGCTTCCCCGCCGCCGTGACGCCGGCCACGGGCTCGCCCGCGGCAGTGGCCGATGCGGGCTTCGGAGCCTGCTTGACGGCCTTGCCGGCAGCTCGCTTGGCGGCCGGCTTGGCAGCCTTCTTGGCGGACTTCTTCACCGCCGCCTCGGCGGCCGGCTGCTGCTTCGCACCGCCGTCGACGGCGGCGCCGTCAGTGCGCGACTTCCTGGTCGCCATGGGCGAGTTCTCCGGGGACGGGGCCGTCCTCTACATCCATGGCCACGCGCGCCGCCACTTCGCGGGCGCGTTCGACTTCGATCGGACGCTCTCCGAATGCCGTCAGGGTCTCGAGCACGCGCTCGAGCTGGTCGGCGTCGAGCGTGCCGCTGCTGCGCAGCTCCAGCAGATAGCCCCACGCCTCCGTGGTCAGCGAATCGCGCTCCTCCGCCGACAACATGCGCTGCGTGAGCCGGCCGGGCAGGCCCGCCACCCAGCCGCCGGGGGCCGCCATGCCCGCGAGCCCGCGCAATCCCATGATGGCGGTCTGCAGGTCGTCCGGGGTCACGCCTTCCTGTTCGATGGCCTCACCCAGGGTCTCGAGCGCCAGGTCGTCGCCCTCGAGATACTCCTCGAGCTTGCGCGCCACGAGGCGCAGCACGCGTGAGGCGCCGTCCGGTTCGCGAGCGCTCACGTACCCGACTCCACACCCTCGTCCTGTGGCATGTGGCACTTCTTGTACTTCTTGCCACTGCCGCACGGACACGGATCGTTGCGCCCCGCACGTGGCAGCGCACGCTGCGGTGGCGCGGACGCCATCGGCCGCTGAGCCGGTGCGGCCGCGAGCGACTGCGGTCCGGGCCCCGCTTCGACCGGCGCACCGCCGAACGCCTCGGCTTCGGCGTGCTGCGCGATCATCTGCTTGGGCTGCCGGGGAGCTTCGCTGATCACCTGGCGGGCCGCCGACGGCTGCAGCTGGACCTGGAACAGGCGCTTGACGAAGGTCTCGCGGACTTCGTTCATCATGGTCTCGAACAGCCCGAACGCCTCTTTCTTGTACTGCACCAGCGGGTCGCGCTGGCCATAGGCCTGCAGGCCGATGCCGCCCTTCAGGTAGTCGAGCTCGTGCAGATGCTCCCGCCAGTGCTCGTCCACGGTGACCAGGAAAACATGCCGCTCCAACTGGCGCATGACCTCGGGGCTGAACTGCGTCTCGCGCGCCTTGTACGCACGCTCCGCGAACGCCACTGCGTTCTCGACGACCGCTTCGCGCGTCGCGCCCTCGAGCTCAGCCGGAGACACCGGCGACATGCACAGGTACGACAGCTCGTCCGCCAGACCGCGCAGATTCCACTCCGCGCGGTGCAATCGGTCCTCGACGTACTGGTCGACGCGATCGCTGGCGGCATCGCGCAGGTCGGCGAGCACACGCGCGGAAATGTCCTCCGACAACAGCGCTTCGTCGCGCTGGCGGTAGACTTCCTCGCGCTGTTTGTTCATGACGTTGTCGTATTCGAGCAGGTGCTTGCGGATGTCGAAGTTGTGCGCCTCGACGCGCTTCTGGGCGCGGCTGATGGCCGACGTCACCATGCCGTGCTCGATGACCTCGCCCTCCTCGACGCCCATCTTCGCCATGAGGCCTGAGATGCGCTCGGCGCCGAACAGGCGCATGAGGTCATCCTCGAGCGACAGGAAGAAGCGCGACGAACCCGGGTCGCCCTGACGGCCGGCACGGCCGCGGAGCTGGCGGTCGATGCGGCGCGACTCATGGCGTTCGGTGCCCAGGATGTGCAACCCGCCCAGTGCCGCGACGCCCTCGCCGAGCTTGATGTCGGTGCCACGGCCAGCCATGTTCGTGGCGATCGTGACCGCACCGCGCTGGCCCGCCCCGGAGACGATCTCGGCTTCCTTCTGGTGGAACTTGGCGTTCAGGACGTTGTGCGGGATGCCGCGGATCTTGAGCAGGCGCGCCAGCAACTCGCTGACTTCGACCGAGATGGTGCCGACGAGCACGGGTTGGCCGCGTTTGTGGCAGTCGGCGATCTCCTCGATGACGGCGTTGAACTTCTCGCGCTTCGTGCGGTACACGACGTCGTTCTGGTCCTTGCGTGCGACTGGCCGGTTCGTCGGGATGACCGCCACATCGAGCTTGTAGATCTCCCAGAACTCGCCCGCCTCGGTCTCGGCGGTACCGGTCATGCCGGCGAGCTTCTGGTACATGCGGAAGAAGTTCTGCAGCGTGATGGTGGCGAGCGTCTGCGTCTCGCCCTCGACCGTCACTGCTTCCTTCGCCTCGATCGCCTGATGCAGGCCGTCGGAATAGCGCCGGCCCACCATGAGTCGGCCGGTGAACTCGTCGACGATGATGACCTTGCCGTCCTGCACGACGTACTCGACGTCGCGGTCGAACAGCGAGTAGGCCTTGAGCAGCGCCTGGATGGCGTGATTGCGGTTGTTCGCGACGCCGTATTCATGATAGACGCGGTCGCGCTCGACGATGCGCTGTTCGGGCGTCAACTCTTCGCGGCCCTCGAGCTCCGAGAGCTGTGCGGTCAGGTCGGGCACGGTGAACCGCTCGGGGTCCGTCGGCGACATGAGCTCGCGGCCCTTCTCGAGCAGGTCGACGTTCCGCGATTTCTCGTCAATGGTGTAGTACAGCGACTCGTCGAGTTCGTGCATTCGCTTGTCGCGCAGGTAGTCGAGCTCGGTCTTGTTGATGAGCTTCTTCAAGCCGGGCTGGTCGGACATCAGCTTGATGAAGCGCTTGTGCTTGGGCGCGGCGCGCTGGACCTGCAGCAGCTGGATGCCGGCCTCGTACTGCTTGTCCGGGTCCGCCAGCAGCTTCTCGGCCTCGGCGAGCCCGTTCGTGGCCCACTGCAACTGGGCGCGAACGATGCGCTCGACCAACGGCTTCATCTCGTCGAACAGGTCGTCGCCACGCTCCTCGACCGGTCCCGAGATGATCAGCGGCGTACGCGCTTCATCCACGAGGACCGAGTCGACCTCGTCGACGATGGCGTAGTGGAAGCCGCGCTGCACCCGGTACTCGGGGCGCACCGACATGTTGTCGCGCAGGTAGTCGAAGCCGAACTCGTTGTTCGTGCCGTACGTGATGTCGCAGGCGTATTGCTCACGGCGGCGGCTGGGATCCATGTTCTGCTGGATGCAGCCCACGGTGAGCCCGAGGAACTTGAAGATCTCCCCCATCCACTCGCTGTCGCGGCGCGCCAGGTAGTCGTTCACCGTGACCAGATGGACGCCCTTGCCGGTCAGCGCGTTCAGGTAGATGGGCAGCGTGGCGACGAGAGTCTTGCCCTCGCCGGTGCCCATCTCGGCGATCTTGCCCTCGTGCAGCATGAGGCCGCCAACGAGCTGTACATCATAAGGAACGATCTGCCAGATCAGCGGGATCCCGGAGACGTCCCAAGTGCGCCCACAGAGGTGCTTGCAGGCCAGCTTGACCACCGCGAACGCCTCCGGCAGCAGGTCGTCGAGCGTGTCCTGCCCGCCCTCCAACCGGCCCCGGAACTCGGCCGTTTTGGCCCGCAGCTCGTCCTCGGACAGTCCGGCCCATTCGGTGGCCAGACGATTGATCTCATCCACGATGGGCCGGGCACGGCGGACTTCACGCTCGTGCTTGGACCCGAAGATCGACTTGAGCAGGTTTTCCAACATGGCGGGCAGGATAGGGCCTCAGGGGGCTGCGAGCAAAATCGCGCGGCTCGAGCCTCACCGGAACCCGGCTCCCGAACCCTTCCTCCGATGCGTCTTATCCTATTGCGGTGCAACGCCCCGAGGGCCGCAGCGGCCACGACGCAAAGCGTCGTGCGCCGCGCGTGTGCGAGTCATGTCCACGTCAGGTGCGGGTGCAAGCTCCAGCACTGGCGGCCGGAAATCAACGCGGCCCGATGCGTCGCATCGGGCCGCGCGGGGTCGTCGGGCGGGTGACTCAGACTTTCAAGACGTGGCTCGCTTCACTCCCACGTGTACTGCTCACCATCTCGAACTCGACTCGTTCGCCTTCGCGAAGCGTGCGGAACCCGCCGCTCTCGATGGCGCTGAAATGGACGTAGACTTCAGATCCCTCTTGGTCTTCGGGGACGATGAATCCGTAACCCTTGTTCTCATTGAAGTACTTGACCGTGCCACGCGCCATGGAAGTTCCTCCCTGGCTGGCTAGAGGACCTCGGTGAGCCCGGACCCGTTTGGGAATTTGCTCCCGCCAGGCTTCCGGGTCAAGAGCTAACCCGGGGCTGGTCTCGGGTGACGACCGGCGCCCGCCGGCGGGCGGACAGACGCTCGTAAGCCGCAGTGGCATCAGGATGTCCGGGCTCTGCTTCGAGCACACGCTGGACCTCGGCGATGGCGGCATCCCGTTCGCCGCGGGCCTCGAGCCCGCGCGCCAGCTCGAGCCGGGCACGGTGAAAGCCCGGGTGCAGCGACAGTGCGTCGACCAGCGATGCGATGCCATCGTCGAGCTGGCCCGCGCGCAACTCGTGCGATCCGAGCAGGGCGTGCAGGTCGGGATAACCCGGCCGCTCGCATACCGCGCGCCTTAGCGCGGCGAGCCCGGCGGCCGTGTCGCCGGCCGTCATCAGGGACTCGCCCGCGGCGACCAGCAGTTCGAGCGGTTCGTCCTCGCCCGTGAACGCGCGCCGCAGCAGTGGCGCGGCATCCTCGATCTCGGCTTCACGCAGACGCTCGAGTCCCGCGCGCAGCGCCTCGGCCTCGCGCGAACCTTCGCCACCTGCGAGTGTGCGCAATGCGCTCACCGCCTCGGCAATGCGTCCCTCGCGCGCGTCGAGCAACGCCCGCTCGACCGCGGCGGCGCGGTAGCGCGGGTTGATCGCGAGCGCGCGGTCGTAGGCGATGCGGGCCCCCTCGCGCCGGCCGTCGCGGAACAGTGAGGTGCCGAGCGCAAAGTGCAGATCGGCCCAGTCGACGAGTTCGAGCGCCGCCTCGAGCGCGTGACGCGCCGCGGCGTGGTCACCCGCGCGCTCGGCGACGCGTGCGATGACGGCGAACGTCCGAGCCTCGGCATGCAGCTTGTGCTCACCCGTGTGCCGGGCGACTCGTTCGCGCACGAGCTCGTACGCCTGCACGTGATCCCCCGACGCGGCGAGCGCGTGGGCGGACTGCAGTGTGTCGGAGTCGTCGTGCGGATCGGAGCTCATGCGCGTGCCCCTTGGCGGCGGTCGGAACCGAGTGTCTCCCCCGGTCATCGGCAGCGCGACGCTCGCGGTTGAGCGCGTCTCACCGGATACGCTCGGCGCGCGGGCTGCGCGCGGGCCCCGGCGCTGGGCTCGGTTCGGGAGCTCCGCGAGTGCGGCGAGTTCGCCGGACGAGCCTGGCCCGATTTCCGCGGTTCGAGGACCTGATTCGTGGCTTTCCAACAACTTCGCGGGCCAGGTCGGCACTCCATCCCGAGACCCCGTGCGGGGACTCGGAGTCGTCGTGGAAACTCCCACCCGAGCGTCGACCCACTGCGAACGTCGGGCTAGCCGGCCAGAAGCTTCATGGTGTAGCCGGCGGCCAGCGTGATGCCGAGATTGTCGTCGAGCGGGATGGGCAGGACCTCGACCACGGTGGCGACCACGGCCCCGGCGATGATCACCGTCCACGACACGTGCGCGACCGCCACCACGACCGCACCCCAGATGAGACAGGCGCACAAGCAGGCGACCGCGCCTTCGAGCGACTTGTTGAACACCTTGTGCCGCCCCCACGCCTTGCCGACCAGAGCACCCATCGCATCGCCGAGCACGGTGAAGCCGAGCGCGGCGGAGGCCAGGGGTTGCGGGAACACCTCGATGGCGATGAGCGCGGCGAGCAGAAGGTAGCTCGAGCCCAGCAGACTCATGCGCTCGTGCTCGCGGATCATTTCGCCGAAGAACTGGCGGAAGAATGTGCGCACGCGGCGCTCGTGGATGCGCAGCACGTCGACCGCGATCGCACCGGCGGTCAGCGCCAGGAACAACTGGCGGAACTCGGTGTGCGTGCGCGGCCACGGCAGAAGCTCGAGCAGCAGTTCGAGCGGCAGCACGATGAACGCGAGGTGGATCGCCTTGCGGCGGGCCTCGGTCAGCCATTGCGGGCTGCGCAACGGCTCCAGCGGATCGCGTCGGGCGTCCACGACAGTCTCCGGCTTCGGCCTGCGGCGCTTGCTCACGCCGCGCACGGTACCACGCTCATGGGGTCGTGGCGGTGAACGGACGCAGCTCCCGATAGGCCTGCCGGTAGCCGAGGATGCGGCGCACGTAGTCCTGGGTATCGGCGTTGGCCGCGAGTTCGACGTAAAGCATGTCGCCGCCGCGCGCGATGAGTTCGCGCCAGTCGGGCCGCACCTTGCCCGCGCCGGCGTTGTAGCCGGTGAGCGCGACCGCGACGTGGCCATCGAAACGGTCGAGCAACCAGCGCATGTAGCGCGCGCCGTAGCGCAATGCCCGGGCAGGCTCGAACACCACCGTATCCGCGGGGAACGGCTCGCGCAGCGCCTTCGCCATGTCGCGTGCGGTGCCCGGCAACAGCTGCGTGAGTCCGCGTGCGTTGCTGCGCGAGACCGCACGCGCATCGAAACGGCTCTCCTGGCGCGTGACGGCCCAGAGCAGCGAACGCTCGATGCCGAACTCCCTCGCCGCGAGCTTGACCTCGGTCTCGTAGGCCGGCGGGAACGCCCACGGCACCATGTCCCACGCCAGGCTATCGCGACCCAGCGACTGCAGCGCCCGGTCGGCCGCGCGCGTCGCCCCCGCCACGTCCCCACCGACATACGAAGCGGCGGTGATCGCGTGCCAGGTCGACGCGGCGATGCCGCCCCGGTTGTCGCCGGGCACTCGCGGATCGCGACGGTCGCGCGCGCTCACGAGCCGTGCGGCGGCCTCGCTCAGCGCGAGCGGACCGGCGAGCCGGACGACCGCCTCGGCGAAGCGGGGTGCGACGGTATCCGGCGCGAACGCCAGCGCCTCGCCACTCCAGCCGCGCACGCCCAGCGTCTCGCGAGCGGCGACCCGGTAGAGTCCGAATCCGGCCTGTTCGGCGAACTCCGTGCGCAGGATGCTGTCGCCCTCGGCCACTCCGCGGCGCCGGAGCAGGATCGCCAGCCAGAAGCGCGACCGCTCGTCGCCCCGTGAACGCCAGCGCTGCTCAGCGCGACGCGTGTCCCCGAGCAGCCAGTACATGAGTCCCGCGAGCGAGCGCGCCTCGTGGACCTGGGCGGGCACGCCGTCGGGAACGCGGCTGCTCAGGGAGTCCGCGAGGTCGAACGCGCGCGCCGCGCCGCGCCAGCGGCTGCGATCCTGGGCTTCGCGCGCCCCTTCCCAAGCCGCGAGCAGGCGCCGCTGCGTGTCCGATGCGCTGGAGGACAGCCGGCCAAAGAGCTTGAGCGCGGAGTCGGGGCGGCCCAGGTCACGGTAAGCTCGCGCGCGTGCCATCTGCAACCGCTCGCGCTGCTCGGCCGTCGCCGCCCGGCGTCCGACCGCATCGGCGAACACCAGCGCGAGCCGCGGCTTCCGCGCGTCGCGGCACAGTTGGAGTACCCAGTACACGTCGCGCCATTCGTCGGCGGTGCCGCGCGAACGCCTTGCCACTGCCCGCGCCCGCTCGATGGCCTCGGCGCGCTTGCCGCCGTACCAGTCGGCGGTGACCGTCGCCAGTTCGAGGCTGCGACGGCGCTCGCCCGTCTTCGCGGTGGTGATCCGCTCGAGCGTCTGGAACGCTTCCTTGCCAGCGCTCGGGTTCACGGCCGACCGGTCGACCGCGGAGAGCGCCAGATGCTCGGCGCGGGCGGTGTCCCGGAGTGCAGCCCGGAACGTCGCCAGCCGTGCCTCCCATGTCGCCAGTTCCGCCGTCCGCCAGTCCCGTTCGTCGCGCTGTTCCAGGAGTCGCGCCGCCCCTGCGGTATCCCCATGCGCGGCGCGATAGCCCGCGCGCCGGATCAACGCGTCGAGCCCCCACAGCGAGTGGGCCAGGCGTGTGTCGTCCAGCAATGACTCGGCGCCCAGCGTGTCGCCACGCGCGGCGAGCGTGTCCGCGAGTGCGATCCGCACCGCCGCGCCCACCACGCCGGTGTCACCGAGTGCCGCGCGCCACGCCGCGATGCGCGCGGACGTGCGCGCCACGCCTGCCAGCGCCGCTCCGCTCCAGCGCACCCCATCCGGCGTAGGCGTCAGCCGGGGTGTCGCTGCAGCCGGCGCGACCGAGGCGCACAGCAGCAGGCACGCGCCGGCAAGGGCGGTGTACTCCCGGAACGCCACGCGCCTCACTCCCATTCGATCGTGGCCGGCGGCTTGCTGGTGATGTCGTACACCACCCGGTTCACGCCACGCACTTCGTTCGCGATGCGGCTCGCCGCGTGCGCCAGCAGGCTGTGCGGCAAACGCGTCCAGTCGGCGGTCATGCCATCGACCGAGTTGACCGCACGCAACGCCACCACCTTCTCGTACGAGCGCTCGTCACCCTTGACTCCGACCGTCGAGACGGGCAGCAGCACGGCGAACGCCTGCCAGGTCTTGCCATACCACTTCGCGCGCCGGAGTTCCTCGATGAAGATGGCGTCGGCGTTGCGCAGGATCTCGAGATCGCGCTCGTGGATCGGCCCCAGCACACGCACCGCGAGCCCGGGGCCCGGGAACGGGTGGCGGTCCACCAGGTGCGCGGGCAGTCCGAGCTCGCGGCCCAGTTCGCGGACCTCGTCCTTGAACAGCCGGCGCAAGGGCTCGACCAGCTTCATGCGCATGTGCGCAGGCAGGCCGCCGACATTGTGGTGCGATTTGATGACCTGCGAGCCGAAGCCCGACGACGCCGACTCGATGACGTCCGGGTAGAGCGTGCCCTGCGCCAGGAAGTCGAGCTTGCCGATGCGCTGGGCTTCTTCCTCGAACACCGCGATGAACTCCTCGCCGATGATCTTGCGCTTCCGCTCCGGGTCGGCGACGCCCTCGAGCCGGTCCAGGAAGCGCCGCTCGGCGTGCACGACGCGCAGGTTCAAGTGCCGGCGCGAGCCCAGCTCCCGCTCCACCTCGGCGGTCTCGTCGAGCCGCATCAGGCCGTGGTTCACGAGCACGCACGTCAGCCGGTTGCCGATTGCCTTGTGGATGAGCGTCGCCGCCACCGTGGAATCGACGCCGCCGGAGAGCCCGCACAACACGCGGCCTTCCCCGACCTGCGTGCGGATGTCCTTGACGGCCGTTTTGAGGAAGTCCTTCATCGACCAGCCGGCCTCAAGCTTCGCGATCCTGAACAGGAAGTTCGACAGCACTTGCTTGCCGTAAGGCGAGTGCACCACCTCCGGGTGGAACTGGATCAGGTGGTAGGGCAGGTCCTTGTGGCGCGCGGCCGCGAACGCGCAGTTGCGGGTGTGCGCCACCTTCAACCAGCCGGCCGGCAGCACCTGGACGTTGTCGCCATGGCTCATCCACGCCTTGAAGCGCTTGGGAACGCCCGCGAACAAAGGCGAGCGGCCGTCCTGCACGAACGTCGCGGCGCCATACTCGCGATGGTCCGCCTTGGCGATGCTGCCGCCCAGCAAGTGCGCGGTGACCTGGAAGCCGTAGCAGATGCCGAGCAATGGCAAGCCCAGATTGTAGATGCCGGCATCGGGCAGCGGTGCCTCGCTGCGGTAGCCGCTCGAGGGCGAACCCGACAGGATGAGGGCCGCGGGCTTCCTCGCCTGGATGTCGGCCAGCGGCGTGGGCCCGGCGAGCACCTCGGAATAGACGCCCAGTTCGCGCACGCGCCGCGCGATCAATTGCGTGTACTGACTGCCGAAGTCGAGGATGAGGACAGTGGCTCGCGGCATGGGACGGGATTCCCTCAGTGGATGGGCGGTGGGACCGGGCTCGCGGCACCAGCACCGGGCTCAGCCGGATCCGCAGTGAACACGAACTGGTGAACGACGTCGATGAGCGCACGGGCGGCGCGCAGGTTGCGCCGGCGCCACAGCACGAGGCCGGCGATCGAGAGCGAGCCGAGGATGGCGATGCCCGGCAGCACCTCGGTCACCGCGCCCCACCCGGCCTCGCCCGCCAGCGCCCGACGAGCCTGGAGCCATAGTTGATAGCCGCCACCGAACAGGGTGATGAGCCACCAGAAGCCGACCAGCGCGATGAGCTCGTAGCGCGCGCCAACGGCAAGGGCGAGTGTCGTGGTCATCGCGTCGCCCCGCGCGCGCCCGCGCAGCACCGGGGCACCGCCCCCGAGGATGGGCATGCCGAGACTCAGGCTGAACCGCGAACCCACCCGGCCGCCGAACACCCGGTAGTGACGGCCTTCGCTCTCGAAACCACCCGCGATGAGCTCCTCGAGATCCGCGAGCACACGCTCGGACGGGGCGGGCACGACCAGTTCCTCGCTCGCGAGTACGAACGGATTCACGGCCTCACTCCGAGGCACGTCATCCGCGTCGCGTCCCCGTCGGGCTCACCAACCGACCGCCCGCGGCCAGCACGATGGGCATGATGAGGCCGAGCAGCACGCTGCGCGCATCGTTCGGGAACTCGGGGCGTGACGTGATCTTGAGGAATCCGAAATCGATCGTGCCCCTGGACTCGTGCCAGCTCGCCCACTCCCAGAACTGGCGGCCAAAGAAGAACACGAACATCACCACGGCGATGGCATAGGCCGCAAGCGCGACGGTGTTGCGTTGTTTCGCATCCATGCGCGACTCCTCTCCCGGGGGGACCCGGTTGCTGGGACACCGTCCATAGGACTCAGTGCCGGAACACTCGACGATCCGTGAACACCATGGCGACGCCCAGCCGGTCCGCCTCGGCGATGACCTCGGCATCCTTGACCGAGCCGCCGGGCTGGACGATGGCCGTGACACCGGCTTCGGCCGCATTCGTGACACCGTCCGGGAACGGGAAGAATCCGTCGCTCGCCAGCACCGCGCCCAGCACCGGGTGCCCGGCACGGCGTGCCTTCATGAGCGCGACGTCCACCGCGTCGACGCGCGACGTCTGCCCGCTGCCCAGGCCCACCAGTGCTTCGCCACGCGCCAGCACGATGGCGTTGGATCGGGCCGCGGCCGAGACCTCCCATGCGAACATCAGTGCGGACATCTCCGCGACGGTCGGAGCGCGCCGACTGACCTTGCGCCACGGCGGCGGGGCCGCCGTGCCGTCGCGCTGTGCCAGCACCCACGGGCCGGCCGGCTTGAGCTGCCAGGCGTCGGGCAACTCGAGATCGGCGGCGGTGAGCCGCACCAGCCGCACGTTCTTCTTGCCCGCCAGTGCCGCATCGGCCTCGGGCGTGATGTCGGGGAACGCCACGCACTCCACGAACAGCTGCGCGAGCGCGGCGGCGGTGTCGCCATCGAGCGGCCGATTGACCGCGACGATGCCGCCGAACGCCGACAGCGGATCGGCCGCGAGCGCAAGCCCATAAGCCTCGGCGAGCGTGTCGGCGCACGCCGCACCGCACGGTTGGTGGTGCTTCACGATCACGCACGCGGGCCGCTCGAACCGGCCGGCCAGCGACACCGCGGCTTCCAGGTCGAGCAGGTTGTTGTAGGACAGCTCCTTGAGCTCACGATGCGACGCGAGCCCGGAGTGCGCCCCGGCGCGTGCATAGACGGCCGCCACCTGATGCGGGTTCTCGCCATAGCGCAGCGTGCGCTGGCGTTCGAGCACCAGCGCCTGGAACGCCGGCGGCTCGTCGGGCCCGGCCATGCGGCGCGCCAGTTCGGAAGCGATGGCCGCGTCGTAGCGCGCAGTGCGTGCGAACGCCGCGAGCGCCCAGCGCCGGCGGTCGGCGAGCGTGACTCCCTTCGCGAGCGCGTCCGCCACCTCTTCATACTGCGACGGGTCGTGCAGCACGATGACGCCGTCGTGGTTCTTGGCCGCTCCGCGCAACAGCGCCACTCCGCCGATGTCGATCTCCTCGATCATGCCGGCGTCGCCCAGGAGCCGGCCCTTGTCCTCGAACGGATAGAGCGTCACGGCCACGAGATCCAGAGGCACCAGACCGTGCGAGCCGAGCTCGGCCATGTCGTCGGGCGAGCCGCGCCGCGCGAGGATGGGCGCATGCACGTGCGGATGCAGCGTCTTCACGCGGCCGCCCAGCATCTCGCCGAAGCCGGTCCACTCCTCGACCTCGGTCACCGCGACGCCGGCGGCCTTCAGGTGCGCCGCCGTTCCGCCCGAGGCCAGGATGCGCGTGCCACCGCTCGCGAGCAGCGCCGCGAACTCCGCCGCACCGGACTTGTCCGACAGCGACAGCAGCGCCGCGCGCGGCCACCCGGTGACGCCGGTGGGTGCTGCGGGCGCGTGCGTCGAAGTGTGCGACTGTGCGGAGTTCATCGCGCCGTTCCGAGCGGCGGGTTCGCCGGCCGCGTGCCTGCCGACAACCGGCGGATGGCCTCGAGGTAACGCTCCTGCGTCTTCGCCACGACCTCGGCCGGGAGCGCCGGCGCCGGCGGCTCGTGGTCCCAGCCGCTGGCATCGAGCCAATCGCGCACGACCTGCTTGTCGAAGCTCAGGAGCCGGCCGGCTTCGTACTCGGCGCGGTCCCAGTAGCGCGACGAGTCCGGGGTGAGCGCCTCGTCGATGAGCACGCACGCTCCGGCGATCATGCCGAACTCGAACTTTGTGTCGGCGAGCACGAGCCCGCATTCCCAGGCATGCGCGCGCGCTGCTTCGTACAACGCCAGCGAGCGGTCCCGCAGGGCCTCGGCTTGCGCGCGGCCGGTGACCTCGACCATGCGCTCGAACGAGAGGTTCTCGTCGTGCCCGTTGTCGTTCTGGGTCGCCGGCGTGAAGATCGCGAGCTCGAGCCTGGAGCCATCCCGCAGGCCCGCCGGCAGTGTGATGCCGCATACCGTGCCGGAGGCCTTGTACTCCTTCCAGCCGCTGCCCGTGAGGTAACCCCGCACGACGCACTCGATGTCGATGCGCTCGGCGCGGCGCACCAGCTGCGCGCGGCTGCCCAGACGCTCGGCCTGTTCGCAGAACGGCGACGGGAACGTGCGTGGGTCGTCGCTCACCAGATGATGCGGTGCGGCCGCCGACAGCGACTTCATCCAGAACGCCGAGATCAGCGACAGGATCGCGCCCTTGCCCGGGATGGGCGTGGGCAGCACCGAGTCGTAAGCCGACAGCCGGTCGCTCGCGACGATGACATAATGGTCCGGCCCGGCGTGGAACACGGTGCGGACCTTGCCGCGCCGGAAGACCCGGGCCCCGGGGACTTCGGGTTCGGCCACGGCGTGTGCAGTCTCGAGCAAGCGCGGGTCGATGACGATGGGAGCGGTGCTGTTCATCATGAGGTCCTCCTGCCGTCTCTCGGGACGGCTGTTCAGGAATGCGCCGGACGGGAGCCATCCCGTGCCGGCATGAGCGTGAAGCGTGACGCCAAGTGGGCCGGCAGTTCGTCCAACCGGCGCACGGACGGCAGTCCGTCGGCGTAGTCGCCGAACGGGTCGACGAGCGTGAAGTGCATGCCGGCACCGCGCGCGCCGGCCGCATCGACGCTGCGGATATCCCCGACATACACGGTTCGCTCGGCGGCCAGCCCGAGCCTGTCGAGGGCGATGCGGAAGATACGCGGATCGGGTTTCTCGACGCGCTCGATCTGCGAGTCGACCACGAACTCGACTCCCTCCCGCACTCCACAGACGACCAGATGATGCTCGGCACGGCCATCGGAATTGCTGACGCAGCACGCGCGCATGCCCATCGCCGCGAGCGCATCGAGTGCATGCCGCGCGCCCTCCATGGGACGCGCCCACAGCAGCGACGGCGCGAGCTGGCGCAGGCGGATCTGTTCGAGCGCTTCCTCGAGCACGGGGTGGCGGCAGCCGACCGCCTCGAGCATGCCCGAGAAGTAGGCCGCGGTGGGCCCGACACTGCCGAGTGCCGGGTGCAGTCCGAGCGCGGGTGTGCGCGGGGCCGTGCCGGCGAGCGAGTCGTAGCGCCGCCGGCCATGCACCTCGGCGCGCCGTATCTCCGCCGCCGACACGCTCAGTCCGAGCGTTCCCAGCATCTCGGACAGCCATTCGAAGTCGAGCCGCACCAGCGTGCCGCCGGCGTCGAACACGACCGCCTCGAGCTCGGGCCGCGCCGGGAACATGCTCATCCCGCTGTCATCCATGCGCAGGCTCGGTGTGCGGCAACGTCAGGCCGGCGCCGGAGCCGAACACCACTCGCCGGCCCTCGACGTGCCATGGCTCCCGGAGGAAGCGTTGCACGGCCGCCGGGTAGAGCGCGTGCTCGGCCGCCTGCACGCGTGCTTCGAGTTCAGCCAACAGGTCGCCGTCGCGCACTTCGACGCTCGCCTGCGCCACGATCGGACCGGCGTCCAGGGCGTCTTCCACCAAGTGCACGGTGCAACCGGTAACCCGCACGCCGTGACGGAACGCCTGGCCGATGCCATCGAGCCCGGGGAACGACGGCAGCAGCGACGGATGGATGTTCAGCATGCGCCCTGCGAACGGGGACAGCAGCGTGCCATGCAGCCGCCGCATGAAACCTGCCAACAGCACGACGTCGATCTGCCGTTCGCGCAGCACGTCGAGCCACGCCGCTTCGTCCTCGAGCCGGGTGCGGAACCGGCCGACTGGCGGCGTCAGCGCCTCGATGCCGTGACGACGGGCGCGTTCGAGTACAGGCGCGCCGGGGCGGTCACAGAGCACCAACTCGATGCGGTCGCCGAGCGCGTGTTGCGCCGTGGCCAGCGCCTCGAAGTTGGAGCCGTTGCCGGAAGCGAACACGGCGAGCCGTGCAGGACGGTGGCTGAGCACGCCGCAACATAGCCCGGCGCGAGTGGAGCGGCAAACGCGCGCAGACCGCTCCAGATGCGGCTTCCGCATGCTTTCAACCAGCCGGCCGCACGCCGGCGCACCCGCGCCCGTCAATGCGCCCGGGCGGCGCTAGCGAGCCCGGGTGCTGCTCCCGGCCGTCGGCGCGCGCGCCTCGGCTCGCCGTTGCGCCAGTCGAGTCGCCGCACGCTGTCGCGCCCGAGCGCGTACCACAATGTGCCATCGCCATCGGTGCGATCGAGCACCGCGCCGGTCGCCGCGAGGCGCGCGAGCGCCCCGACGTTGGGATGACCGTAGGCATTGTGCAGCCCACATGACACGATGACGCGCGCAGGCCGGAGCGCGTGCACGAACTCCACCCCGCTCGAGGACCCCGAGCCATGGTGGCCGGCCTTCAGCAGCGCCACCCCAGGCGCCACCACGAGTGCCGACTCCACGGTGCTGTCGGCATCCGCCGTAAGCAGGGCACGTGCCGCACCGGTTCCCAACTCGAGTATGAGTGAAGCAGCGTTGTCCCCGCGCCGCGCCACACTCTCACCGGGCTCGTCGACGCGCGGCGGCCAACACACCCTCGCACCGGGATCGAGTTGCAGCGAATCACCGCGCACCAGCGTGAGCGCGCCGAACCGTGCGGCGGGTCCGGGAACGCCCGGTCGCGGTCCTGGCGCGTACGTGCGGCGCACCACCACGCCACGCCGCACCGCCGCAGCACCGCCGGTGTGATCTCCATCGTCATGCGTCAACACCAGCGCGTGAAGTTCGCGCACTCCCGCCCAGCGCAGGAACGGCAGCACCGCGCCCTCGCCCGCATCCCAGCGCGGCGAACGCGGCCCGGTATCCACCAGCCACCAACCGTCGCGCCCGGCGACGGCGATGGCGTCGCCCTGTCCGACATCGAGCGCCACGACCCAGACCTCACCCGCTGCCGGCCGTGACTCAGGCGCCGTGATCGCGAGTGCGAGCGCCAGCGCGGCGCCGCTCAGGCCCGCACGGCGCGCGGCCGTGCCAACGCGCTCACGCTGCACGCGTGCGTCGAGCGCGCGCGGTGCCGCGGCCGCCAGGGCGAGCGCGCCGGCCGCCGCCATGGCCCATGCGACCGGCCAGAGCGAGTCACCGACCGCCAACAGCGCCCCGGGCCACGCCCCGAACGCCCGCATCACCGCATGCAGCGCGGCAGCCAGCACCTGCGTCGCCGACCACCACAGATGCCCCGTGCCGGGGCACAGCGTCTCGGCCAGGGCGCCCATCGCCGCGGCCGCGAGCAGGGCCTCGGACAATGGCACCGCCACCAGGTTCGCGGCGAGCGACGTCCACGGCAGCGCGTGGAACCGCACCAGCAACAGCGGCAACGCCGCCAGTTGCGCGCCCAGGGTGGCGGACAGCGCGTGCACGATGAGCCGGGCACCTCGTGGCGCCACGCCGGGTTCCACCGCGAACACCGTGCCCGCCGTCACGAGCCCGAACGTCGCCGCGCACGACAATTGGAAGCCCAGGTCCTGTGCCCACGCCGGTTGCCACGCCAGCAACCACAGCGCGGCGAGTGCCAGCGACTGGAGCGGGTCGAGCGCGCGGCGCGCCAGCCGCGCCCCGGCCGCCGCCGCCTCGCTGGCGACGGCGCGGGCCAGCGACGGGATCGGCCCGGCGATGAGCGCATAGGCCAGCGCACTCGTGGCACCCGCGAGCGCACGTGCGGTGAGTCCGCCGCCGGCAAGTGCGGCAAGCCCGCGTGCGACCGCCGCGAACCACGTCACGTGCAGACCGGACAGCGCCAACAGGTGCACGAGCCCCGAGGCGCGCAGCGCCGAGTCGGTGTCGGGATCCATGCCGTCGCGGTCGCCGAACAACAGCGGCACCGCCAATTCGCGCGCCGCCAGCGGCAGCCCGCGCGCGAGTGCCTCCTCGCCTGCACGCCGCAGGCGCATCGCACTGCGCACCAACACACCCGCGCCCTCCGTGCCGGCGCGCACCGCCACCGTGTAGGCGCGGCCGCTGGCCGCACGGTGCGCGGTTCGCGCGGCACTGCGCGCATCGTAGCCGCCCGGTACGCGCTGCACGGGCAACGCGTCGAGACGCACGAGCGCCACCAGCGTGTCGCCCCACTCGGCGAGTGTGCGAGCAGGCAGGCGGATGCGGATTCGCGTGCCATCGGCCAGTCGCGGACTCGCCGCGAGGACGCGAACGTCGGTGACCGGCGCGTCCCCCGACCGCCGCGGGGGTTCGGCGGCGATGCCGACGACACGTACGAAGGCCGGCAGGGGTGGCAAGCGTGCGAGCCGGGCGGTGTGCAACTGCGCATCCGCGCCACCTCGGGCGATGCCCAACAACAAGAACGCCAGTGTCACGAGGCGCGGCGCGCGCCAGGGGAGCACCACGAGCAACCCGCCCAGCGGCGCACACCACCACACCCACTGCGCCACTGTGCCGGCTCCGACCGCGAGCCCGGCCCACAGTGCCAGCGCCAATGCCACCACTCCCCTCGCACCCACGCTGCGCAGCGGTTGCGAGTGCCGTGCCGTGAGCGAACTCGGGCTTGGCGTGCAGGTGGACGACGCGAGCACACGACAGGCTGCCCACGTGAGCGACGGCGCCGTCCACGATGTGGGCGGAGCCGCGCCTCGAGTCCCGCCAGGTCGTGGCTACTGCGCGGCGTGATCGCGCGCCCGTGGTCCCAGCTCATTCGAGTCGTACGTGGGCGCTTGGATGGAGCCGCTGGAAGTCACGGTGAGTCCGGATGTCCTGCCCACCGCTGTCACAGCCGCGGCCCCGCCGTGCACCGGCCGCTGGCCGATCACACGCGCTTCGCGATCCAGCCTCAGCCGGCCAGCAGGACGTCGTCCACGGACGCCGCGGCACGGAGCATGACTCAGCGTCCCGAGCGCTGCATCTCGGTATAGAACTCGTCGCCCTGCGCGGTCGCCGCACTCAAGTACCAGAGGACCCGGCTCTGCCCATCGAACATGCTGCCTGGGAACACTGCGGACAGCACGGCTCCGCGCGGCCCGCCGGCCAGGGTCATCTCATAGCGCCGCCACAACCCTTCGGGCGCCCGCGCATGCAGCCAGGCCTCGCGCACATCCTTGACGTCGAGTCCGTCGAGCGTCGCCGTGACCGTGATCACCTTCCTCGACGGCACGACCGCGTAGTTTCCCTGCAGGCGCAACGGTGGCAGGTCGGAGTCGAGTCCGAACTGGAAGGCGGCGAAGCGCTTGTTGCCGCCCGGCAGGTCGATGACCTGCACGGGTGCGGTCTCGTCGCGGTACACGACGCGCAGGCTGTGCGGCCCGCGCGGAAGTTCGAGCGTGATCGGCGTGGTGCCGCGCAATTCCCCGTCGACCCACACGCTCGCGCCGCTCAGTGGCGCGGTGCCGTTGTCATCGTTGACTGACGCCTGCACCTGAACGACACCGGTCGCCGGCGACATCATGGGCCGGGCCACGAGCTGCGTGTTCTGGCGAATCGGGATGTTCACCGTCTGCCCCCACGTCTGCATGTTCGGCCCGCTGAACTGGACCTCGTGCATGCCCGGCGGCAGCTTCGCCACGTTCACCGGCAGCCAGCCCTGCGGCTTGCCGTCGAGTGACATCTTGACCGGCAGTTCCGGATCGAGCGCCGTGACCTCGAGCGAGCCGTGCAGCGCTTCATTGATCTGCTTCTTCTGGCCGCGCGTGCCGTCGACCGTGACCTTCACACTGCCAAGATCGGGCATCGACAGCGTCACGGTATGCGCACCCGGGCTGAGTTCGACCGTGGACGGCGTGCGGCGTGCAACATCCTTGCCGTCGATGGCGATCCATGCCCCGGGCGGATCGCTGTCGATACTGGCGCTGAAGCGCGCGCCGCCGAGTCCGACGACACGCAGGACGCGTGACATGGGCGTGGCGTGCACATCATTGTCCGCCGTCTGGGCGTGACCGACGAACCAGCCGACTCCGAACAGCACGGTGATGAACGCCGCGATCGCCCAGGGCTTCTTCCACAGCGGAGTCGCTCCGGTCTCGAGCTCCTCGGGCGCGGGCCAGGCCGCGAGTCGGGAGCGCGAACCCGGCGGCATCGGCGTCGCCGCCTGTGCGACGAGCATGCCGTCCGGCACTTCGTCGTCGGGTGGAGCCGGTATGGCAGGCCGCATGAGCTCCGCCGACGGCGTCGGCAGCGGCAGTTCGCGCATGAGTTCGGCTTGCGCCGCAGCCACGAACGGCACCGGCTCGGTCGTGGTGGGCGTGCGCAACACCGGGGCGCCCGGGACTGCCGGCGCCGCCGCTGGCGGGGCGGCGGGTGCCACCGCACCCGGCGGCGCCGGCACGGCCGCAGCAGCTGGCACCGGCGCTGGCGCAGGTGGTGCCACGGCCGGCGGCACCAGAAGTTGGGGCAGGTTAGCCTGAGGAGCCACGGGGCCGGCTGCCGCTGGCGTCGCGCCGCCGGGCGCGCTCGGGAGCAGCGGCCCGATCCTGAAGATCGGCGGACCGACGGCACGCGCGGCATCCGGCGGAGCGGGCCGCGCAGGTGTGGGATCGAGCGCGGGTTCGACGCGCATCGAAGCCGCGAACTCGGCGAGGAAGTCAGCCGGTGGCTCAGGGACTTGCGCGGCTGCCGGGCGGGTACCGGGCGACTGCAACACCGGTGGGGCTGTCGGAGCGCTCGGAGCCTGCGGTGCAACCTGCGGCGGGACCTGTGACGGCGTCGGCGCCTGAGGTGCGGCCGTGCCCGGTGCGGCGGGTACCACCGGGCTCGCGAGGCGCTGCGACAACGCCGATTGCGCCGAGGACAGCTTCGGGATCGCGAAGGATTCGTCGGCACCGATCGGCTCACGATCGATGTGCATCGGTGCACGCGGGTCGGGAGTCGTCGCAGGCACATCGAGCATCGGGTAGGGCGGCGCACCGGGTGAACGCGACTCATGCGAGGAGAGCGTTGAAAATGCCGGATCGATGGGTCCCGAGGCCGACGACACCGCGGTCAGCCCCTCGACCGGTTCGATGACGGGCAGCAGCGGACGATCGATGCGCGATCCGGTGAGGACACCGGGGACGTCCCCGGCGGACGGCACTTCAGGGCGGATGCGCGATCCGGTGAGCACACCGAGGATCTCCTCGGCACCGGCCGCGGACAGTCCCTTCCTCGGGACCGGCGCGGGCGTTGTCGGTGGCGCCGGAGGTCCCGCGACCGGCAGCGCGTGCGGCTCCTCGATGTCGGCGTGTGCGCTGGCGAGCGGCAGGTGCTCCCGCGCAGGCGACGGCTCGTACGCCGGGGCCGCGGGCGACCGCAGGATGGAGTCATAAGTAGACAACGGCGGCAGTTCCGCCGCGGGCGGTGCGGGCTTCCGACCGAGCCCCATGAGCCTCGAGAGCCAGCGTCCCACCGGGTGCCCGCCAGCTCCCTCCTGTTCGCGCGGTTCGCGCCTTGTCGGCGGCAGCGGACGGTCGGCCGGAGCGGATGGAACGCCAGGCGTGGTGCGCTCGAGCTGCGGCGCAACGTCCGGCGCTGCCGATGCGAGCGGCGCGACCGTGGGGTGGTCCCGGTCGGGCTCGGGCAGGAACACTCCCGAGGAGGACGGCGACCACACCGCGGGCGGCGCTGCCGCAGCAGGGACCGAGCCGGCCGCCTGCGCGGGCATCGCGCTCACCGCGGACGCGAGGTCAGCGAGCGACGGCATCACGGTGTGTGCGACGAGCCCCGCAGCCGCCGGGCCGGCAGTGGGGCTCGCGGGTGCGGGCGGCGCAGCGGGATTCTCCGCGCCACGGCCGGGCAACGCGGGCATCGCGAACGTCCCCGCCGACGGATGGCGAGTGGACGGCAGTTGCTGCGTGACATCGGGCTCGTCAAGCGCGCGGCTCGCCGGATCGGGCGCGATCCCGGGCTGCTGGGTCGGGAGTGACTCGGGCGCCGGAGCCCGCGCCGCGGCGAGCGGAACCTCGGGCGAGTGCGGGCGCGCGGCGGGGCTCCCCGGTGCAGCGGCATCCGCGGGCGGCGCGCTCGCGATGACGGGCACGACCTCGTCGCGCGCGGCCTGGCCCCATTCGGCGTCGACCGCGGCTGGCGCCTGCGGGCCGTCCTTGCCAAGCGGACGGTAGTCGAGCGTCAGCATGGCGTGCACCTCGGACGGCAGCATCGCGGACATAGCCTCGTGACCGGCATCGTCGCGCACGATGACCCACTGCGGTTCGTATGGCTCGCCATTCACCAACAGCAGCACACGTGCACCGCCCACCCAGCCGAACGCCACGCCGCTCGGACCGTTCACGAACACGGCAGCGCACGGCACCGATTGACCGGTGTGTCCCCACAACTCGGTCTGTGAGAACAACAGGCCGGTGAGCACATGGTGCAGGAGTTGTGGGATCGGACGCGGGCGCGGGTCGGAACGCGAGGTCTCGATGGCGACCCCGGCCAGGTCCCGTAACCAGCTCTGGATCTCGAGCGGCGTGAACCCCTGGGGGATCCCGAGCAGGCACAATTCGATCCCGGGCAAGCTGACCCCGGCGGTCAGAACCTCACCGTTCATCCGAATCGAAACCGCCCATCGAGCGGCGGTGGCCGGGCTGATCTTGGTCACGGGGCTCCCTCCCCTGCGCTCCCGGGCGGCAGGACCTGCCACCCCTTCCAAAGGAGCAAGCTAGCCAACGGCATCGCAAGTGTCAACGCCATAAGCGGTTGTGGCACGGGTCGTGCTCTATCAGCTCCCCAGTTGCTGTGCCCTCACCAGTTGGCAGGGCTGCGGACCGGGTGTTGCGTGCAAGTTGACACAGGTCTGCATTGCAGTTCGCATGCCGGGAGCTTAGCGTCCGGGCGGTCCAGTAGGAGACGGGCCCGGGATCTAGGGACTGGAGGTTCGAAATGAAGCTTCGCCAGAGCATCGAAGCCATCCTGTTGGCAGCGGCCCTTGTGGCTGCCCTGCCGCTCGGGGTGCTGCATGCCGCCGAAGCCGCACCCGACACCGCCAGCAAGGACGTGCCGCGCCTCATCGACCCGCAGTCGCCACCCGCTTCCGAGCGTGGTGCATCGACCGCGCCACCGGTGAACTCGGCGCCCTTGCCCACCGTACCGGTCGCCCCCGCAGTCCCAGCCGCCACGGCCCGTCAGACCGAGGGCGATCCCACCGTGCTCAACCAGCCGGCCGTGGACGACATCGAG
>JANMAX010000168.1:0-20275 GCA_031360075.1 bacterium
GGTCCACCGGCGTCTGCCAGTGGATGGCCTGGAGCGCCTGCGTCGGCACCGTGCTGATGGCGGTGTGCTGGGCGTTGCCCCCGAAGTGGGTCCACGCGGCTTGCACGGGGTGAGCGAGCGCCAGCGTGGCGAGAGCGGCGAGTGCACCGGCCAGCGCCAAGTGCTGCGCGAGCTGGAACGCGCTGCGCGGACGACGGGGCAAGCAGCGGAGCATGGTGCGCGGCATGGGTGAATATCCTCGGGCGGTGCTCCGGGCCCGCTGGGCATGCGCTCCGGCAGGTGTCCGGCACGAGCGTAGCACGCGTCGAGGCGATTCCAGACGGCGTTCGGCAGATGCCTCCCGCCGGACCGAGTCACGCCAGACCGAGGCCCGCTGCGGGACGCCGGCCGGTGCGCTATCCTGCCGCGACTTCTCGCCATCCAGCCGGCCCGCCAGAGCGGCCCGCCCGCGTTCCCGTCCGTGGCGCCCGGCGCCACGCTTCCAGAAGGCACCCCGCATGTCCGCGACACCCACCGAACTCCGCACCGTGCGCTTCGGCCACAGCCCCGATGCCGACGATGCCTATATGTTCTACGGCTTCCACACGGGCGAAGCCGCGATCGACGGCTGCAGGGTGGAGCATGTGCTGCAGGACATCCAGAGCCTGAACGTGCGTGCCATCGAGAAGGCCGACCTGGAGATCACCGCGGTGAGCGCGCATGCATACGCCTACCTGGCTGACCGCTATGCCGTCCTGACGTGCGGCGCCAGCTTCGGCTGGGGCTATGGCCCGGTGCTGGTGGCACGCGGGGCACGCAGCCTCGAGAGCTTGAAGGGCAAGCGGGTCGCGATCCCCGGCAAGCTCACGACCGCGGCCTTGCTGCTGCGCATCGAGTGCCCCGAGGCCGAGCCCGTCGAGGTCGTGTTCGACGACATCCCGCGGGCCGTGCTCGCCGGCGAAGTCGAGGCCGGCGTGATCATTCACGAGAGCCAGTTGACGTACGTCGCCGAGGGCCTCACCAAGGTGCTCGATTTCGGCGAGTTGTGGCAGACGCGCGACCGCCTCCCGGTGCCGTTGGGCCTCGACATCGTGCGCCGTGACCTGGGCGCTCCGCTCATGAGGGCGTGCAGCCTCGGCTTCCGCGCCAGCATCGATGCGGCGTTCGCGCACGAGGACGAGGCGATTCGTTACGCGCTGCAGTTCGGGCGCGGGCTCGACACCGCGCAGGGCAAGAAGTTCGTGCACATGTACGTCAACGACCTCACGCTCGACATGGGCGAGCGCGGTCGCGCCGGCATCCAACTGCTGTACGAACGCGCGCTGGCCTGCGGCGCGATCGCCAAGACGCCGCAATTCGACATCGTCTGACCGGACCGGAGAACCCATGCCCGAACTCAAGCCCGTCACGCACACCCGCTGGGACGACCAGCCGCTCGATGCGGTCAACCCCACGTTCGACCGCCGGCTCGTGAGCGGCGAGCACCTCACCATCGCACAGGTGTTCCTGAAACCCGGTGGCGGCGCGCCCAGGCACAGCCATGAGAACGAGCAGTTCAGCTACATCCTGAAGGGCACGCTGCGCTTCTGGGTCGGCGACGACGAGCGCGTCATCGATGTGCAGGCTGGCGAAGTGCTCCACCTGCCACCGCACGTGCCGCATCGCGCCGAGGCGATGGACGACGTCTTCGCCATCGACGTGTTCAGTCCGCCGCGCTACGACTGGCTCAACAAGACGGACGCCTACCTGCGCGACGCGAAGAAGTAGCGTTTCACCACAACGCACCTCGCGATACCGCGTCTCGCCCCGACCTCGCGTCTCGCCCCAAGGAGCCCGGACATGGACCTCGGACTACGCGGCAAGGTCGCACTCGTCGTGGCGGCATCGAGGGGCCTGGGCCGGGCGGTCGCGCACGAACTGGCCGCCGAAGGGGCGGCACTCGCGCTCTGTTCGCGTGATGCCGGTGCGATCGCGGCCGCCGGTCGCGACATCGCGGCGGCCACGGGCGCGGAAGTGCTGGCGCAGGCTGCCGACGTCGCGAATCCAGCCGACATCGCCGCACTGGTCGGCGCCACGCTGGCACGCTTCGGGCGCATCGACGTGCTGGTCACGAACGGCGGCGGACCCCCGCCCGGCCGCTTCGAGGCGCTGGATGCCGCCGCCTGGCAGCGCGCCACCGAACTGACGTTGTTCGCTCCGATCGACTTGGCGCGCCACGTGCTGCCCGGCATGAAGCAGCGCCGCTGGGGGCGCATCCTGAACATCACGTCGATCGCGGTGAAGCAACCGGTCGACAACCTGATGTTGTCGAACAGCCTGCGCGCCGCGGTGACTGGCTGGGCACGGACGCTCGCCAACGAAGTCGCAGCACATGGCATCACGGTCAACAACCTGATGCCTGGCTACACGCGCACCGAGCGCGTCGACGAACTGGCCGGCGTCAGCGCGCAGCGCGACGGCATCACACCCGAGCAGGCGACCGCGCGCTGGGAGAGCGAGATCCCGCTGGGGCGCCTGGGTGAGCCGCGCGAGTTCGCGGCGCTCGCGGCATTCCTGGCATCGGAGCGCGCGAGCTACATCACGGGGACGTCGATTCCGGTGGACGGCGGCTGGATCAAGGCGCTGCTCTAACCCATCCGGGTCATGAGCAGGCCCCGTCCGCGAGGGTCAGCGGCGCTTCCGCGGACCGGATGGCCCCATCGTTCATGCCCAGCGAACAGCGTTCGCCAGTGCAACACGGAATTCCGGGCCGGGTCGAGAAATCGACGTCATGTGCTGAAGTGGATGAGATTTTCCGCACTTTTCCCGACATCGCCGCACCTGTTGGGATGACGCAGGAGGGACACTCCTGTAAATCCGGACGAGAGAGAGGGGCGATGCCATGAACACGATGAACAGAGTCTGGCGGCCTGATCCCGGGATGGAGCGCTGCGAGTACGAGGCGGATGCCGAGCTGGCCGCTGAGATGGCGGCCATGGCGGCCGAGAACGCCGTGATCTGGGCGCATGCGTCCGGCATCGGCGAGGATGACGCCGCGGAGGCGGCGCGTGCCGCACTGCGCGCCCGCGCGGCGACCGAACGCGCCATGCTGGCCGAGACCGATGCGCAAGCGATCGTCGAGACCGCGGCGGCGTGGGCGGCGACCGAAACCGCGCAGGAAGCCGATGCTCGCGTCGTCGAGGCGATCGCCGCGGCCCTGCTGGCGGCCTGAGACGCCTGCTCCCGCACCGCCCATGACCGCGCGCTGACGGCCACTGCCGTGGCCAGCCGGAGAGCGTTTCGTGCGGCCCGGGGCCGGAGGGCATCGCCCACGGCGTGACGCTCGATTCGCACGCCGTACGCCCGTTGCGCACGGTGCGGCGCATGAGCGAACCTCGTGACACATCGTCTCGCGACCACGAGTTGCCCGCGTTCCGCCGCGCTGGCGACGGGCGTGCACCTGTCCACCTACCTGGCCACGCTCGCGCGGGCTCATGGTGCTGGTGCCCGGACTCGCGCTGTCGGCTGCGATCTCGGAGCTCAACTCGATGCACCTGGTGTCGGGCACCGCTCGACTCACCAGCGCGTTCATGCGCTTCATCGGGCTCGCCTGGGGGTCGCGCTCGGGACGCGCGTGGCGCAGATCCTGTTCGGCATCGCGCCCCATGTGAGTGCGCAGCCGCTGCCCGGCTGGAGCGACTGGCTCGGCGTGCTGATCGCGCCCCTGAAGTTCACCGTGCTCATGCGCGCGCGACCGGTCGATGCGCCCGCCATCCTCGGCGTCTGTGTGCTGGCCTCCCTGGGCGGCCGCACCATGCGAATCGCCCGCGGTCGGCGCTCAGCGCGCAATGCTCGAGCTTGGTCACGCCGCACACGACGATCGCAAGTCGTTGCCTGCCAACAGTCGGGCTGTCAGGCACATGTCATGCATTCGATACTACTCCAAATACCCATGGGAGCGCCGCTCCCGAGCCGGCAAGAGGCCGGTAGTGGATCCGCCACGGAAGGCTACTGACGGAGTGTTCCGGAGGCTGGACATGCGTTCCCTCGAGAGTCGGTGGGTGGCTGCACGAGTCGCGGCTGTGGCCATGCTGGCGTGGAGCTGTGCGGCGTTGCCCACGGAGCCGACGTCGGCCGCGAAAAGCCGTACGCCTGAGTTCGTCCGCGTGCCGGTCGGCGCGGCCGGGTCGTTCGCTTCCGGCAGCGGCGGCACCTCCTCCTCGATAGACATCAACGGCGCGCTCGGTGGCACCTTCAGCCAGGGCCACTTCACGCTGATCGTCCCGCCCGGCGCCATCTCCGGCAACGCCACGCTGACGATCACGGTGCCCGACCCCAGCGTCATGCATTGCGAGCTCAGCATCTCGCCACCGGAGGCCAATCGCTTCGCCGTGCCCGTTCGGCTGGTCGCGGACTGTGGGACGGCCGCGAACCTCAGTGCCTGGGCGATGCAAACGCTGTGGTTCGACGAGGTCAATAACCAGTGGGTCGTCGTGGCCGGGTCCTCGGTGGACACGGCTGCGGCGACGATCAATACACCGCTTGCGCATTTCTCGGCATACGGTGTGGTCGATGGAAAGGCCGGTTGGTGACCGTGAGCCAGCCGGTCGGCAATCCCCCGAGCCTGTCCTGGCCCGTGGTCCTGCTGTCGTCATTCGTCGTCCTGACGGGCGGCGCAGTCCTGGCTTACGCCGGGCTGTCTGGACTCCGCGGACTGCCGTGGTTCTGGCTCGTGACCTGTGCCCTCGCCGAGGCCGGCTGGATCCGGTTGCCGGACGGGCGATCGACACTGAGCATGGGATCCATCGCCAACTTCGCCGCGGTCCTGGTACTGCCACTCGACCAGGCCATGTGGTGCGCGACGATCGCTTGTCTGGCCGTCGAATCGGTGGTCATGCGCAAGCCACTGCCCAAAGCACTCTACAACTGTGCCGGCACGGCGATCGTGATCGCTTTGACGAGCGCGGTCCTGCACGCTGTTCCCAGTACCGCGATCGGCGCAGGGCCAGCCGCTCTGTTCGCAGCGCTGGTGATGGCTGCCATGACGTACTACCTGTGCAACCGGGCGCTGGTCATCGCCGTCGTCGCACTCGACCAGCGGCTCTCGGTGGCGCGGGTCTGGCATCAGGACTTCGGCCTGCGCCGCGATGCAGTGCCCAGTGCTGCGGCACTCTCGTTGGGCGTACTCCTGGCGCATGAGTACCAGGGTCTGGGGCCGCTGGCGCTGGTGCTGCTTGTGTTGCCCGCCACCCTCGTGCTCGACGCCCACCGGCGGTCGAGACCCGAGGGCAGCAGTGCTGCCACGGACGGCAGGCGTCCCGGCACGACGGACGACACGCAGCGCGCCGCATGAGAGGTGCGGGTCCCGTCCGGCCCGCGTGCGCCACCGGTTCACGGGGCGAACGCGGGCCCGCGCCTCAGCCCTGCGTGGCGAGTGCCCCAGGGCTTCACGTTGAGCGGAGGACTCGCCCATGATCCCGGGGGCTCCCCCCTCGGCTTCCCTCACGCTGGACCCGAACTCCCTGCGAAAGCGATTCGTGCCTTGGCGTGCGAGCGCGTGCGGTATTAGCTTCCGGGCACCCCGTTCAGCCCTCGTGACCTAAGGAAGTGCCGCATGCCGTGTTCACGCCCGCGCTTCGCCGTGGCGTTGTGCCTCACGTTGCTGGCCGCGCAGCCCGCTCGGGCGGCCTCGGAGTTCTCCGGCTATCGCATCCCCGACCATCACTGGTCGGCGTGGTCGGCGAACCTGTCCGCCTCTGGCCGGAGCACGGGAAGCAACGCCTCACCTGACGCTTCGAGCCGAGACGGCCTGCTCAGTGTCCGGGGCGGCGGCTTGCTGCAGTGGGGCCGGGACTCCGACCGCGAGCAGCACGCCTTGTCACTGTCGCCGAACCTACAGGGCTTCCGCGGCACGACGGAGTTCGGGCTGGGCTCACCGCGCTTCGATGAACGCACGACGCGGCGCCGGCAGCTGTTCGAAGCGCTTGATGTGGCCGCGGCGATGGCGTGTTACTCCGGGCGCCTGCCTCTCGGTTTCGCTGGCCAGGCGCTGTTCCGCAGCCAATTCGCTCAACAGTGGAGTGCCCTCGGGGCCTCCCGGCGGACACCACCCGCCGAAATGCGCTCCGTTTCGGACTTCAACGAGCATTCCCATGAGTACTTCTCGAGCATCGCGATCGGGCCCATCGTCGGCCGCGTGCGCAATGCCACTCCTGTACTCGACGCGCGCATACTCGAAGACCGGCTCACTCGTACCGGTGCGCTCACGCGGCCTTTGAGCGAAGCCGGCCGCGCACGACTCGCCGAGTTGCTCGCCACGCGAAGCGCATTCAAATACGCGCATACGCGCTCCGAGCGCTATTTCTGGCGAGAGGTCGAGCGGCTGCTCCAGGAGGACGGGGCGCTCACGGCGTCCGGGCTCGACTCCTACTCGGTATTGCGCGTGCTCGAGGGCATCTCGCCCGGTCTTGCGCCGCGCTTCACGGGCGCGTCGTTCGAGGTGTTCGTGACCGCGCTCGCCACTCGGAACCACAGCAAGTTCTCGAACCAGAGTTCATCCTCCTTGTTCGACCACGACACGCTCACCGCCCTGACGCGTTTCAAGTCCGCCTCGGGACAGCGCACGGGCAGGAACCTCGCCAGCGTGGGCTATCTCGCGGAGTACCACCGTCCGGTGGGCCTACGCTGGCAACTGGACGGCTCGCAGCAATTGACGTGGAACGATGCCGCCGAGGCGCTGTTCCTGTTCGATCGCGCGTCGGCCACATGGATGATCGCGGACCGCTGGCGGGCGTCCACAAACTGGGCGCACTCCGCGCTGAGCCGTGAGCGTGCGGGCAGCCGCAAGTTCGCCTTCTGGAACCTCAGTCACCTCGCCGAGTTGCAGTACCAGCTCGAGGACGCATGGGCGCTCTCCGCATCGTGGCAGCATACGCAGAGCCATGGCCGGACGAGTTTCGCGCGCGAGGATGCGTTCGCGCTTGGAGTGTCGTATCAACTCTTCGGTCGGTTCGCTGCACCGGGGCTTCTCGAGCCCATGCATCTCGAGCCGCCGAATCGCTAGCCGGACGATTCATGAACCGTGAGCCGAGCGGGCTGGATGCCCATAAAGCGCACGGTACTGGCTTCGCCCGCGACGCCGTGGTGTGGCTGACACTACAGATGACACTACAGAAGGGCCGGCCGTGGGCGGCGTCCGCCACGACCGGCTCTGAACTTCTCGGGCCTACAGCGTCAGTGTTTGACCGCCAGCACCGGATAGTCCGTATAGCCCTTCTCGCCGCCCACATAGAACGTGCCCGGGTCCGGCGTGTTGAGTGCGGCCCCGGTGCGAATGCGCTCGACCAGATCCGGATTCGCGAGGTACGGCACACCGAACGCCACCAGGTCGGCCTCGCCCGCCGCCAGGGTCTGCTCGGCGCGGTCCGCCGTGTAGCCGGCGTTCGTGATGATGGTGCCGCCGAACGCCGCGCGGATCGCGTGCGTGATCGGCAGCCGGCTCGAGCCTTCGGCCGGCGACTCGACCACATGCAGGTACGCGAGCCCGCGGCTCTTGAGCTGCGCGGCCAGATGCGTGTACAGCGCGAGCGGGTTCGAATCGCTCATGCCGTTCCACGGTGACGAGGGCGACAGACGCAGGCCGACGCGGCCCTTGCCCCACACCGCGATCACGGCATCGACGACTTCGAGCGCGAAGCGCGCGCGGTTCTCGATCGGTCCGCCGTAGACATCGGTGCGCTGGTTGACGCCGTCACGCAGGAACTGGTCGATCAGGTAGCTGTTCGCGCCATGGATCTCGACGCCGTCGAAGCCGGCAGCCTTCGCACGACGCGCACCCTCGCCGAAGCTCGCCACCACACCCGGGATCTCCGAGAGCTCGAGTGCGCGCGGCACCGGGTAAGGCGCCTGCGAGTAGTCGGGCAGATACGTGCTGCCCTCGAACCCCACGGCCGACGACGACACCGGCTGCTCGCCGTTGGGCTGCAACGCCGGGTGCGACACACGGCCGACATGCCAGAGCTGGAGGAAGATGCGGCCGCCCGCGGCATGCACGGTGTCGGTGACGCCTTTCCAGCCCTGCTGCTGAGCATCGCTCCAGATGCCTGGCGTGGCCAGATAGCCGACCCCCTGCGGGCTCACACTGGTGGCTTCGGTGATCAGCAGCCCGGCGGTGGCGCGCTGACGGTAATACTCGGCGTGCAGCTCGAACGGCGCGCGCTCCGCATTGGTCGCGCGGCTGCGCGTCATGGGCGCCATGACCAAGCGGTTTGGCAGCGACAGCGAACCCAGCTGGAAGGACGACAGCAGGAGCTTGTGGGCTTCGGGGGTCTGGGGCATCTCGGGGACCTCGGGTGAAGGAAGGCTGCTGACGGAGCCGGGCGCGATCGAACTGCGGGGGTCCGTGAAGATGTACTGACGACCCGGCCCGATTCATGTTTTGACACATGCCGGGAGTATATCTGCTCACCCGTGAGGTTCCGGGCTGCCCGGCGCTGCCGCGATGACCCTCGGCACGCCCCGATGACACTTGGCCTGCCCGGCCGCCCTATGCTCCGGGCAGGCCCGGGAACGAACGCCGTTCCACGTGGTCCGGGCCTGCGGGCCCCAGTTTCGGCTGTGCGGCAGGCCGCCGGTCGGAACGACACCCGTCACAACCCCTTGAGGCCCCCATGCGTGCCAGTGCCATCGCCCCAGCCTGCTTGATCCTGTCGCTGCTCACGGCCGGCTGTGCGTCCGGGCTCAAGCGCCCCATCACCAGCATCGCCGCGGTGACCAACGCCACCGGGGTGCAGCAGGTGGACGTCGACCTGCACAGCTTCTACTTCAAGCCGAGCCGCATCGTTGTCCACGCCGGCCGTCCCGTGGAGCTGGTCCTGCGCAATCGCTCCGTGCTCGTGCCGCACAACTTCACGATCAGCGACGCCTCGATCGCGGTGAGCGCCGACAAGTGGGGGCTCGGTGATCACCGCGTGCGCTTCACACCCACCGTGCCGGGCGAATACCAGTTCTTCTGCCACGAGGACCATCACGCCAAGAAGGGCATGACCGGCACGCTCGTCGTCATCCCCTGAGCCCCCGAACCCCGGCGCAGGACGGCTGGGGAACCGGGGCGCGCCCGGTCGAGCGCGCCCCGTCGGCTCAGTTGATCGCGAAACCGCGCATGAACGCCGTCACCCGTGCCCCTTCTCGGTCACGCAGCGAGATGCACGTGTGCACGTTGTCGCTGACGCGCCCAAGCGTTTTCTCGACGCCGGGCACGGCGCGCCTGGGATCACTGAAGAACTCCTTGGTGGCGGCGAGGCGGGCTTCCGAGCAACCGCTGCCGATCATCGGCATGAATCGCAGCGCGGGCGGCGGGATGCGCGCTGAGACCTGCTCATAGTGCGCCATCATCCACTTGAACATGCGCTCGCCGGTGTTCTCGTCACGCCCACCCAGCCCCTGCATGATGATGAACGTCTCGGTCGGGCGCACCTTCTCGGACAACATGTAGTCGAGCGCACGCTGCTCGAGTGCGGGATCCTCGAACGCACCGAGCGCGGCCAGGAAACGGCGGCGGATGGCCGGCACATCGGTGGCCTCGAGCCGGCGCGTGTAGTCATCGAACATCGCGGCATCGCCCTTGCGCGCCGCCAGCGACACGACGGCATCGGCGATGCCCGGGTCCACGCTGGTCGAGTCCTTGAGGTAGCGCGCCGCCGCATCACGGGCGTAGGCCATCACCACGGCGTCCTGCCCGCGGCTCGCGAGCCAGCGCAGCAGCTCGCCGCGCATGGTCGACACCGTTTCGCCCTCTCCCGGCTGCTTCTCGTAGCCGATGCGCGCGAGTGCCGGCGACAGCGTGCGCCGCACGTAGACGGCGAACAGGCCCGCCAGGCTGTCCGGCACGAACGCATGGCGCACGCCCTGCAGGCCGTCCATCGTGCTCGATACCACCTGCGGCTCGCTGTCGCGGCCGAAGTGCGACAGCGCGCGCAGGTACGTATCGCCCCGCACCTCGCCCGCGACCATGAGCAGCGACAGATTACCGAGGAACGCGACGCGCTCTTCTGGAGTGAGAACGCCTCCGGCGTTCTGGGCCAGCGCGGCCAGCCACTCGTCGGGTACACTCCACGCGTAGTAGCCGCGACCGTCGCCGTTCGGCATGACCCACGCCGGCTTGGCGGCAAGCTTCACCACCATCGACTCGTCGGTCAGCAGCACACGCTGCGACCGGACCGTCTTGCCGTCCGACCACTTGAGCGTCACCGGCACATGCCACTTCATGGCCGGCTGTGAGATGCCATACGGCGTCGCGCGCGACTGCGTCAGTCGCACTCCACCCGCGGCCGGCACGACGC
The DNA here is from genome assembly GCA_031360075.1 of bacterium. GTDB lineage: Bacteria > Eisenbacteria > RBG-16-71-46 > RBG-16-71-46 > RBG-16-71-46 > JAIOPA01. The sequence continues at coordinate 10,299 of JANMAX010000168.1, forward strand.
GCACGTACGGCACGCCGGGCTGGTCCAGGAACGTCGTCATGGCCGCCGAGACGTTCGTGCCGCTCGACTTGTCGAGTGCGCGCCACAGGTCGCTGGCGGTGGCGTTGCCCCACGAGTGTTCCTGCAAGTAGAGCTGCACGCCCTTGCGGAACGCCTCGGCGCCCAGATAGCGCTCGAACATCGACAGCACGGCGTTGCCCTTGCTGTAGACGAGCCCGACGTTCTGCAGCCCTGCGCCCGAACTCGTGGTGTTGTCGCGGATCGGCCGCGTCGAGGGCTGGGTGTCGCCCTCCTTCACGTTCTGGATGCGCTGCAGGTCGCTCAGGCCATCCTTGAAGTTGGGGAACACTTCATCGGTGATCTTGGCGGCCATCCAGTCGGCGAACGACTCGTTGAGCCACAGGTCGTCCCACCACGCCATGGTCACCAGGTCGCCGAACCACATGTGCGCGAGTTCGTGGCACGTCACCGAGGCGTTCGAACGGCGCTGCGCCACGGTCGCACTGGCCGCGTCAAGCAGCAGGATGTCGTCGCGGAACGTGATCAGCCCCGGGTTCTCCATGGCACCGTACGCGAACTCCGGCACGGCGATGAGGTCGAGCTTCTCGAACGGGTACGGGATGCCGAACCAGCGCTCGAGCCCGGCCACCAACTTGGGCGTGATCTCGACGGTCGTGCCGGCCAGGTGTTTCTGGCCCTGGCAGGTGACGACGCGCGCGGGCACCTTGAGCCCGGGGATCGGCGTGTACTCAAACGGCCCGACGGCGATCGCGAGCAGATAGCTCGGCAATGGCGGCGTGCGCTTGAACGTCACCGTCTTCCAGCCGGCGTTCTCCGTCGTCGCCTCCGGCGACGTATTCGTCAGTGCTTCCTGGGAGGCCGGCACCTCGAGAACCATCTGGTAGGGGAACTTGAAGCCAGGCTCATCCCAGCACGGGAACGCCTCACGACCGTCATCCGACTCGAACTGCGTGAACAGGTAGCCATGGTTGTCGCGGTTCGCGCGATACAGGCCCACGGCACGCGTGCCGTACAAATGCGTGAACTCGATGTCGAGTGTCGCCGTGCCGGCCTTGAGCGGCGTGGCCGCAGTGAGCGTCTGCAGGCCGTGCTCGCCGGTGGTGCGCTTGACGGTCACGGTATCGCCGCCCTGCAGCAGCGTGATGCGTGTGAGCTTCTGGCCCTCGGCATGGAAGCGCACGACATCGGTTGCCTTCGCCACCCTGAGCTCGACGTGCACTCCGCCCGAGTAACTGCGCTTGTCGGGATCGAGCTTCAGGCGGACCTGCTGGAACACCGGGACGACGTCGCGGCCCAGGCGCACGTCGGGGGCCTCCTCGGCGAACAGCCGGGCGGGCGCGGCGAGCAGCAGCGCGGTCAGCGCGGCAAGGGCGGGCAGCAGGAGACGGCGGACGCTCGGCGGCATGACACCTCCGGTCTGATGGACATGCAGGGGGCGGAAACGCGGCACAGTGCGGGCCGCGCGCAGCCGGCGCAAGCGCTCACGCGGCCAGCGCGACAATCGGGCGCACGGACGCGGGACATTCCATCGGGCAGCCGCGCGCGCGTCCGTTCCCCGGCCGGTAGTGGCGCGTTTGAGGCGGCCCCGTCCGCCGCGTACTGTGCAGTGCATGACGCCGACACGGAGGTCGACGGACCACCTGCTCCCGCTTGTGTTGATCCTCATCTCGGGGGCGGTGCTGTGGTACGCGCACGCGCTGTCGTGGGACCTGGGCGGCCGTTCGCCGCTGTTGTCCTACGACAGCGCGCAATACGCACTGGCCGGGCGCGAGCTCGCCTGGCATGGCCGCCTCGCCACGCCGTACGCATTGCCGATGGACCTCGCCACTCACACCACCGCGCCGTGGCCCCTGTCGGCCGTACAGCCCGGACTCGTGCTGGCCGAAGCGCTCATCTTCAAACTGGTGCCCGCGCGTGGGGCCGTCGGAGGCTCCGACCCGCGCGCCTGGCTCACGCTGCTTCTGCCGTTCGCGAGCTACCTCATGCTGGGTGCTTCCGCCGTGCTCGGCACCCGGCACCTGCTCGCGCGTTTCATGCCTGACGCCTCGCGTTGGATTCGCGTCGGTGCGCCCACCGCGCTCGGGCTCATGGTGCTGCTGGATCCCGAAGCCCAGCACTTCGCGGTCAGCGGTCTCACCGAACTGCCGTTCACGGTCCTGCTGCTGGCCACGGTGCTCGGCCTGGCACGCGGCGCGGGTGCTGAGTATCCGCTCGTGTTCGGATTGCTGCTCGGGGTCGCGGGACTGTTCCGCGCCAACATGCTGTGGCTGGCACCGCTCTGCGCGCTGGCCTCGGCATGGTGCGCGCCGCCCGAACGCCGGCTGCGCGTGCTGCTCACCGTGATGGCGGGCTACGTCCTGCCGCTCGCGCCGTGGTGGTTCTACAAGTGGCGTGCGTTCGGTTCGCCGGCCTGGGACGTGACGCGCTTCGTGGTCTGGGATCACGTCGGGGGCCGCGACTGGTTCCAGCTCTACCACCGCCCCGAGTTGCCCAGCGTGCCGCACGGCGCGGAAGCCGTGAAGCTGCTGGCGGCCAAAGTGCAGGGCAACCTCGGCAAGCTGCTGCTGCCCATGCTGCAGGGCCCGCGCGGACTGTGGCTCGGCGCGCTGACGCTGTGGCTGTTCACGCGCCCGCGCCGCTCGCTCGCGGCAGCGGCGGTCGTACTGCTGGCCGGGCTTGCGCTCAACACGCTCGCGGCGGCGGTGAGCATCCCGTGGCTGCGCTACGTGTTCCCGACGCGCGTGCTCGCCGAGGGCGCAGGGCTGCTCGCGCTGTGGGCGCTGTTACAGCGCATGCCGGGCGCCCGCGAGCGGTTGCGCGCCGGGGCGTGCGTGGCGGCGGCGCTATTGGCGCTGGCGTGGGGCACACTGCAGACGCGCGCGGTGCACGAGGAATTGCGCGTGGCCGCGGCGGAGCGCGGCGTGCCATCGACCATCACGCTCACGGATCTGTCGGTGACGCTCAACGAGGTGCTCCTGCCCGGCGAGACGATCATGAGCAACCTGGGCCCGGCGCTGGCCTGGCAGACGAGTCATCCCGTCATCCATCTCGCGTATTCGCCCGACGACGTCGCGGCGTGCCGCCATCGCCACGACTTCCGCCACATCGTACTGGCGTTCCGCAGTGCCGGGCGTGCCTGGGACCACTGGCAGGAGATCGTCGAACGGCGCGGCACCGCCGAGACCATCGACGGGCTGTCCGTCACACAGGAACGCCGCTACTTGAGCGCCGACGGCTTCACGATCGTGTGGCTCGAACTGGCCCCGCTCGCCCCGCAACTGGCGGCGCGCGCGAAGTAGCCGGCGGACGGCCGGATCGGGTTTCCGGCAGCCGGGCCGCAGGGCGCGCACGGACCGGTTCCGCCTGGAACTTCGCGAACCGGGCCCGGCTAGCGCCGCACCGACAGTGCCGGGCCGTCTACTCCCGAGCACGGACGCACCACGTCGCCCATACGTGCTTCGCCCTCGGCGAGCCGGGCACGCGAGCGGCCGGGGCCGTCGACGGCGACGATCACGAACGCCCCGACACGGGTGTCGTTCCCGATGTGCAGGAGGTTCTCGTCGTAGACCTCGATGCCCGGACGCCACACCTCGAGCCGCTCGCCGGGGAACAGTCCGCGAGCCGAGCCGGCGTCGAGCACGTAGCTGCCGGGCCCGTCCATGATGACTTGAGCCCTCCAGCGGGCGTCCAGGCGCTGACCGATCGTGCACGACAGATCGCCCAACACCTCGGTGAGCACCTGGCGCACCACCCGGTCGGCCGCTCCGCCGGAGCCGTCCAGTTCCAGTTGGGAGGCCGAAGCGGTGCCTCGGCCCGTGCGATCGCGCGAAGCCGTGCTCTCGATGATGACCGAGCCGTCCGCAACGTCGAGCACGCGGAGCGTGACACGGATCTGGATATGCGAACGCGCTTCAGGCGCACCGACCCCCCAGCGGCCCAGGCGTCCGGGCTCGCGGTGCTCGTCGTGCGTGAACTCCGACACCGTGCCGGTGATCGCGATCTCGGCCTTGGCGCGCCGTGCGGCGCGCAGCGCGTGTTCGTCGTCCACGGGACGGAGCAACGTGGAACCCGGGTCGGTGCCCGCCAGCATGGGCAGACGCACCACCGAGCGGCCGAGGCCATGCTCGAGCGAGTCCGCCAACAGGCGCGTCACGAGGCGCACCGGGCTATCGCCTGTCCACAACTGCCAAGCGTGGTCGGTCTGGTCCGCAAGCGGTAGCAGCGCGACGAGCGTGCGCGGCGGCGCGCACTCGCCCGGTGCCGGCACACCGGCGCTGGCCGGCCGCGAGGGCGAGCCGAGGGCGAGCAGGAGTGCGAACACCGCGCGCAGGGGCGCGGGCGGAAGGCGGTGCATGAGGGGAGGACTCCGTGGAGCCCGGATCGCGAGTCCCGGGGGAACGCCGGCGCGGACCGACGTGGGGCCGGCCCACCGCAGACTCAATGCATGCGGCGAGCCAATCCGTGCGCGCCTGAAACCCTTGTCTTCGAAGGGTTTCTACGCCGGCTGGTGCTTGCCTGCGCCGACCGGGCGGGCGGCCGAGCCCGAAACCCGGGGCATTCCACCCACGCCGTGGTCATTCCCGGCCGTGGTGTGCGCCGCTCAGCGCGGCATCACCAGCGTGCCGCCCGGCTCCTCGCCCTCGAGCTGCGTGGGGTACTCGGCCGGCAGCTCGCGCAGGCTCTCGATGAACAGGGGCACTTCGTCGCTCAGGTGCGCGAGCGCTTCGGGGCCGTCGGCCACCTTCAGGATGTCGTACAGCGTCGTGCGCTGCGCCGGCGTGAAGCCCGACTCCCGGATGAGCGTCTCGATCTCGGCCACGGTGGTCTTGTTCACGTGCCCGGTGGCCAGGTGGACGTTCTCCTCGAACAGCGTACCGCCGAAATCGTCGGCCCCGAAGTGCAACGAGATCTGTCCGGTCTTCGTGCCCTCGCTGAACCACGAGGCCTGGATGTGCTCGAAGTTGTCGAGGTACAGCCGGCTCACGGCCAGCATGCGGAAGTACATGCTCGCGCCGGCGATGTGCGGGACTTTCGATTCCATCGGCGTGTTGCCGCGCTTGTAGCTCCACGGCACGAACGCGGTGAAGCCGCCCGTGTCGTCCTGCAGCGCGCGCACGTAGTCCAGATGCTCGATGACCTCGGCCGGGGTCTCGACATGGCCGTACATCATGGTGGCCGTCGAGCGCATGCCGACCTTGTGCGCCAGGCGGTGGACGTCCAACCAGGTCTCGGGCCCGCCCTTCTTGACCGAGATCCGCTTGCGCACGCGCGTCGCCAGGATCTCGGCGCCGCCGCCCGGCAGTGTGCGCTGGCCGGCGGCGTAGAGCGCCCTGAGCACCGCTTCCATCTCGAGCCCGCTCACCTCCATCATCTGGTGGATCTCGGGCGCCGAGAAGAAGTGCGGCGTGATCTCGGGGTAGCGGGCGCGCGCCTCGCGCACGATCGACGTGTAGAACGACCACGGGATCTCCGGGTTCAAACCGCCCTGCAGCAGCACCGTGGTGGCGCCGAGGTTGCGGGCGTTCTCCATCATGGTCATGACGCCTTCGACGTCATGCGTGTAGCCGTCGGCCGCCGGCTTGCCGGGCTTGCGGTAGAACGCGCAGAAGTGACAGTCCACCGTGCACCAATTGGTGTAGTTGGGATTGGTGTCGATCACGTACGTGACGATGCGCGGGTCGGTCTTGCGCATGCGCATCTCGTTGGCGAGCGAACCCAGTTCCACGAGCGGGGCGACCGTGAGCAGGTGAACGCCCTCCTCGGTGCTCAGGCGCTCGCCACGCAACACCTTGTCTTGAATGCGATTCCACACGGTCGGTCGGCTCCTCGGAGCGGGATTGCGGCCGGAGCCCCAGCGGGCGCGGCGGGCTCGCAGGATACAACGGGGCCGACCCCACCGAAAAGCGCTTCGCCTGCCCGAACGCGGGGTGCCACCAGCGCCCGCCCGGCCTGCTCGCGCGAGCGCTTGGCGCCGACTCACCGGCCGTCACCTTTCGTTCACCCCAGGATCGTGCGGTTTTTCCTTTTCTTGACGTCCTACGCAGGTCCATATTGGCAACGTCGCACCAGTCATCCGGCGTGTACGGACGCGCGCCCCTATGGACCGCTCTGGCCGCGCCGGCAATCGTCCCCCCGACCAAGGATGAGGCCGCCGATGGATCGCCCCCGATTCTCGCAGTGGTTCCATGCCCTCCGTGCGACCGCTGTCGCACTCCTGCTGGCCCAGCCGTTCACGGCGTTTGCCGCCGGCAATGGCAAGCTGCAGGTGCTCCACCTGAAGATCGGCCAGGGCGATGGCACCCTGCTGATCTCGCCGAATGGCCAGACCGCGCTGTTCGATGACGGCGTCTACACCGACTGCACGTACATCAAGACGTACCTGCAGGGTCTGGGCCTGACGTCGGTGGATTACCACTTCCTGTCGCATTACCACGCCGACCATCTGGGCTGCATCGACGACCTGGCCGCGGTCGGGATCACGATCGCCACCGCGGGCTATGACCGCGGCATGTCCTACTCGAGCGGCTCGTACACTTCCTATGTCAACACGCTCGGTGCCAGGCGCACGACCATCGCCAAGAACCAGGTCATCACGCTCGATGCCGGCTCGGCCAACCCGGTGCTCATCAAGTGCGTCGACCTGAATGGAGCCGGGGTGTATTCCACTGCGGGCTCCGACGAGAACGCCAAGAGCGCGGTGTACAAGGTCAGCTATGGCCAGTACGACGAGGTCATTGGCGGCGACCTCACCGGCAGCACGGCCAACGGCAACGACGTCGAGACGACCGTGGGACCCGAGGTCGGCGACGTCGAGGTGTACAAAGTACACCACCATGGTTCACGCTACTCGAGCAACGACAACTGGCTGAACGCCATCTCGGCCGAGGTCGGCATCATCATGTGCGGCGACGGCAACACGTACGGCCACCCGACACTCGACGCGCTGACGCGCATGCACAACCACAGCATCCGTACCTACTGGACCGAGACGGGTGCGGGTGCGGCGCCGGACGCGGCATGGGACAAGGTCGCCAACGGCACGGTGTCCGTCGAAGTCGACCTCGCCACCAGCACTTACCGGGTGTTCAACGGCACGTTCAATGACAGCTACCCGATCGGCGCCGCTCCGCCGCCGCCGCTCAACACGACACAGCCGGCGACGGCCGCGGTCATGACACAGGGCACGATCACCGGCGGAACGGCTGCTTCGCTCGCCGCCGACGACAACACCAAACTGACGGTGACCGCCGCCAAGACCGGATCCAAATCCTGGACCGACTGGTACGGAGAGGCTACGCTCGCGCACCCGCCGCTCAACCTGACCATGCGCTACGACGGCTCGTTCAGCGTGTCACGCACGCAGACGATCTACCTGTGGAACTGGTCGACAAGCGCCTGGGACCAGGTCGACGCCGCGACGGTCTCGACCACCGACGTGACGCGCACGTACACGACCCCGACGCCCGGCAACTATGTCTCCCCCGCGGGCGTGGTGCGTACGCGCGTGACCGGCAACACGCGCTCGTCGTCGTACACCTGCCTGGCCGACCTGATGTCGTTCCAGTACGACTACGCCGCCGGCACGATCATCACGATCTCGCCCGAGACCTATGCGGCGCGGGTCCCGGCCGGCGACCACGAGCCGTACCGCGACCTGACGCCGCAGGCGCGGCTGCTCACGCTGCAGGCCGCGGACGTCAAGGGTGGCGTGCGGCTGGAGTGGAGCACGGCCCGCAACGAGCACATGGATGGCTTCAACGTCTATCGCCAGCAAGCCGACGGCACGCTGGCGCTGGTGGGCTACGAAGCCGACATCGAGATGACCTCGGACGACGTTCGTTTCGCATTCACCGATGCCTCGGCGAGCGCGGGTGAGAACGTCTACTGGCTGGGAGCCCGGTCGTGCGCCGGCGACGAGGGCCGTGTCGGGCCGCTGCGTGCGGTGCACACGGCGGCGGCACAGGCCGTGGCGGGCCTGGCGCTGTCCGCCGGACCGAACCCAACGCGCGGCGCACTGCGCTTCGCGCTCACGCTGGGCGAAGCCGCCGCTGCCCGTCTGGACGTCTTCGACGTCACGGGCCGCCGCGTGGCGACGCCTCAGCAGGGCCTGCTCGCGGCTGGCACCCATGCGCTCGACTGGGATCCTGCTGACGCCGATGGGACGCGGCTCGCGACCGGCGTGTACTTCGCGCGGTTCGAAGCGCTCGGACGCACGACGCTGGTCCGGCTGACGGTGCTCGATCGCTGAGCACATGCACCGGGAGTGACTGAAACGGGACCCGCTCCTGGATGGAGCGGGTCCCGTCGCATGAGACGTGGCACATGGCCCGTTGGATAGGGTCGCGGCCCGCGAGGCTCGGTCGACACCGAACCCCACGGGCCGCTCTGGGCCGACCGGTGGCAGCAGCCGGACGAGTCCGGACTAGCGCTCGCGCCAGCTCAGCGTCACGAACTGACCGCCGTACTTGGCCAGCGACTGATTGATCGCGTCGCTCGAGTACAGGATCGTCATGCCACCATTCGCCTGGATCTGCGTGACGCCCTTCACGATGATCCCGCCCAGGATCCATGCCTGACCGTTGATGTTGAAGTCACCCTCGACGTAGATGAGACCCTTGTAATGGAAGCCGGCGTTGCAGCGCAGGTCGCCATCCACGTACAGGAAGCCCTCGCCGTTGACGCTGTGCAGCGCAAGATTCGACGAGCGGTCCTGAGTCGTGGAGTTGCCGTCGTAGTACACAATGCCGTTCCAGCTCGGCGGACTCGTCGTCGGCGCGCCGAGCCACGAATAGTAGTCCGCCTGTCCGAGGCTGAACGCCTCCCAGGGTCCGGCATAGTAGCCCGTCTGATTGGGCATGATGCCGGCGGGCGAACCCGACGATCCCGACGCGCCGCCGCCGCTGATCGAACCGGTGCTCCAAGCCCCGGGCAGGTTCCCGCTGCCGGTTTCATTGTCGATGCAGTCGTAGATGCCCCCGCCGGGCCCGCTGTTGCGGCCGTTCTTGCCGTCGTCATACGGCGTGTCGCCTCGATGGTTGTAGCCGCAGACGAAGGCGTTGCCGACGAACTGGATCGGGACGTCCGATGCCAGCCCTGCCTTGGCCAGGACGTTGGAGGGCTTCTGGATGACCTCCGACACCACCGTCCGCGTCGCCTGACCCACGCGGCCCGTGGAGGTGATGACGTAGACGGGAAGCCCCGTACTCGAGTTGACGGCAGGGTTCCGAGTCGCGTCATACCGCATGACCGCGGTGCCGGCCGGGTTCTTCTTCCAGGCGATCGTGAGGACGTTGGGACCCTTCGTCGCGGCGGAATACTGCAGATACGAACCCGCCGGCTGTCCCGTGGCCAGCGCGGTGGAGTCGCTGCCCAGCGTCGGCACCGAGCCCGCGGGAGCATTGAAGATCTGGCAGACATCGTTGGGGTCGGCGGGATCCATGAGCGCTTCCTGAGTGCGAATGCGTGCCATGGCTTCGCCAAGGCCCGCCTCCGCGACGTTCAGGGACTGCCGCATGCGCTGGTCGTTGCCCGTGAGGCCGCGGTTCATGGACGCACCGGCCATGATCACCAACCCGAGCAGGGTCAGCACCAGCAGCACCAGCATCGAGACGACCAGCGCGAATCCGCGCTCTCCTTGTCTCACGTTGGCAGGCTTCATCGCGACGCCCCGATCACCGGATGTACACCACGAGCGCACCGGTCGTCGCACTTGCCTTCACGCCCGACGCGAGGTCGGTGAAGTAAGGCGACGGCGGGGCCGTCGTGTTGAGGCCGTAGTTGAAGTTCGCAGAAGTCAGGGCCGGCACCATGTTCACCACCGAGCCGCCGGACGGGTCCACACCGGCGCTCGTGATGCCACCCAGATCCATGTAGTAGATCGAGACGCCGCCGCCATAGCCGACGGTGGAAGTGCGATAGCCGACCGCCAGGTCGAGGCGCGAAGCACTGCCGCCGAA
>JANMAX010000174.1:0-11674 GCA_031360075.1 bacterium
GTTGGCGCCGGCACCGCGGGGAGTTGGCGCCGGCACCGCGGGGAGTTGGCGCCGGCACCGCGGGCAGTTGCCTCCGGCACCGCGGGCAGTTGGCGCCGGCACCGCGGGCGGGCCCGGGCGAGGGGCGGGCCCTGCCGAAGCCGGGCTACGTCGCCAGCGGTGCGGTGACGTCCACGCCGCGCTCGCGTAGCAGCTCGCGGATCTTGGTCTTCACCAGGTCGATGGCGACCTTGTTGTGGCCGCCGCCGGGGATGATGACGTCGGCGAAGCGCTTGCTGGGCTCCACGAACTGCAGGTGCATGGGGCGCACGCTGTCTTCATACTGGCGCAGGATCGTGTCCACCGACCGGCCGCGCTCGACGAGATCGCGGCGCAGCCTGCGGATCAGCCGGACGTCCGAATCGGCGTCCACGAACAGCTTGATGTCCATGAGCGCGCGCACTTCGGGGTCGTGGAAGATCAGGATGCCCTCGAGCACGATCACGACGTGGTCACTGATGCGGCGCGTCTGGTGGGTGCGCCGGTGCTCGGTGTAGTCGTACACCGGCTGCTCGATGGGGTGGCCTTCGAGCAGGTCGTGCAGGTGCTGGCGCAGCAGCTCGCCGTCGAACGCGTCGGGGTGATCGAAGTTCCGCGCCTCGCGGTCGCGGAACGGCACGTCCTCGAGCTCCTTGTAATAGCTGTCCTGATCGATGATGACGACGCGTTTGGACCCCAGTTCACGCACGATGGTGCGCGCGACCAGAGTCTTGCCCGAGCCGGACCCGCCGGCGATCCCGATGAGGATGCGTCGTGACATGTGGAGTCAAGGCTAACCGAGCGCATGGGTCGGACACAACGACCACCCCGGCGCCGTGTGCCGCAACGCGTGTGCAGTAACGCTGGGGCCGCAACGCGTGTGCCGCAACGCGTGTGCCGCGGTTCGCACGGGGGCAGCCCGCGGCGGAACCGGTTCGCGATGGTGTGCGCGGCGGGGTTCGACGGGCGTGCCCGGGAGTGGCACGCTCGCCTGCGGCGGGCGATCGTCGCCGCCGCTCACTGCGGAGGGGTCATGGCCAAGAAGCTGGAGTCCGCTGAACTCGATGCCGCGCTCACCGGTCTGCCGGGCTGGGAACTGCGCGCCGGGAAGCTCGTCCGGACGTGGCAGTTCGCCGACTTCGCGGAGGCGTTCGCGTTCATGACCGCCTGCGCACTGCGGATCCACGCGCTCGACCACCACCCGGAGTGGTCGAACGTCTATGCCACGGTGCGCACTGAACTGGTGACGCACGATGCCCAGGGCATCACTGCCAAGGACATCGAGCTGGCGAGTGTCATGGAGGGCATCGCCGCGCGGTTCCAGCGCGCCTGACCGCACTCGGCCGGCAGCGCCGGCATCACTTGGCCGGAGTCAGGAGCAGGACGGTCTGGTGCGCCGGATCCGTCAGCCATTCGTAGTAGTAGTTATGCCCGATCTTCAGTGCATCCAAGCGCCGCAGGTAGTCGGCCCAGAACGCATCGCCGTGCCACAGCGCGCGCGCGGCCATGCCGCCGGAGAGTGTCGCCAGGCCACTGGGATCGCCGCGCACCCGCTGGATGAGTTCGACCGGCAGCTCGCCGCCGACCATCCAGCGCACACTCTGCCGCATGCGGTCCATGATGGAGGTCGAGACGATCTGGTTGCCCACGACCATGAACTGCTCGTGGAGCGCGTCCGCGACGACCTCGGGGTCGGTGGTGGTGGTGGGCACCGGAGGGTAGAAGCGCACGAGTTCGGGGTCGTCCAGCAGCGAATACTGGAAGCGCGAGACCAGCGGGGGTGTGGGTGCGCCCCACGCGGTGTTGAGGCTGGCCCCGGTGATCAGCAGGCCCAGGAAGAAGCCGGGATGCAGGCTGTCGCTCAGGGCCGGCGCGGCCGCGGCGATGACGGCGGCGGTGGCTTCGAGCGCCTTCGTGGGCGAGACGCGACGGCTGCCGGAGAGCCGTGAGGTCACCGTGTCGGGCATGGCCGCGCCAGCGGCGAGCTTGCCGAACAGGGCCTGGACGAGCGCGTGCGTATCGGTCTCCGCCAGATCCCCGGCCAGCGCCAGCACGGCATTGCCCGGCTGGCAGGCGGCCTTGAGCCTGGCGCTGACAGCGCGCACGGACAGCTTGCCGAGGCCCGGCAATGCCGCCAGCCGCAGCACCTGCGCATCGTCGGCACCGCGCGCGATGGCATCGGCGCGGTAGTAGAGGATGTCGGCGGGCGCGCCGAACAGTCGCGCGCCGGCATCGCGCCGCACCTGCATGACGGCGGCCTTGAGCGTGGCGTCGGTGACGGTCACGCCGGCCATGCGGGTCGCGAACTGGTGCAGCACGCCCGGCAGTTGGGCGGGCGTGGCGATCTCGGTGAAGCGCACGAGCGCGCGGCCCGGGCGCGACTCCCAGCCGAGCGGACGCAGGCTCGACATCTCGCCGCGCGTGCGTTCGGGCTGGTCGCCGGCGGCACCCATGAACTCGATCTCGGCGAGCAGTTCGGACAGCCCCTCGGTGCCGGCGGGGTCGTAGCCCGAGCCGGCGCGGAACGCCAGCGACACCGCGATGCCCCTGGCGCCCGGGATGTGCCGGGTGCGCACCTGGAGACCGTTGTCGAGGCGCCAGGCTTCCACGATGGTGCTGTCGGACAGCATGGCGGCGCGCGCGGGCGGGGCCAGGGCCAGCAGGCACAGCACGGCGAGGGCGCGGGTCAGGCGATGCACGGGCACTCCGGGCTCGAGGGAAGTCACGGGGAATGGCGGGTGATTGTAGCGCAACCGGCGCGGGGATTGTCCCGGGCGCGTCACCACTGCCCGCATGCAACGCCAAGTCGTCTGGCCGGACGCACCGCGCGCCCGCCGGGAACCGCGCCCTGCCGCCACGCCCCCCTGCCGCCACGCCCCCCGCGGCCGCCACTTCTCCCTGGCGCTCGTGGGCAGGGTGCCTCCGGGGCGACCGAGTTGCTCGAGTAAGCCATCCGCGGGCTTCCGGTTCGCCCGTCGGCGGGCTCCGCGCTAGACTGCCCGGTCACATGCGGACTCCCGACGAGAACGAAGTGCGCGAACTGGTGCGTGAAGCGGTCGAGCGCGCGCTCGGTCCCGCGCCCGGCACGCCCGGCACGCGCGGCAAGCCCGCCGAGCGGGCCGCTGCCCCGGGCCGGGCAGCCGAGCCCGTGTCGCCCAGGCGCGTCGCCATCGGCTGCGACCATGGCGGCTTCGCGTTGAAGGAAGTGCTGCGCCGTGCGATCGCCGAGGATCTCGGTTGGCAGGTGCACGATTGCGGCACGCACTCCACCGACGCGGTCGACTACCCGGACTTCGCCGCCGCCGTGGCGCGCGAGGTCGCCAGCGGCCGTGCGGCGCGCGGCATCATCATCGACGCCGCCGGCATCGGCTCGAGCATGGCGGCCAACAAGGTCGCCGGCGTGCGCTGCGCGCTGTGCCACGACGACACCACCGTGCTGAACGCGCGCGAGCACAACGACGCCAACGTCATGGCGATCGGCGCGCGCATCGTCCACCGCGGCAGCGCGACGCGCAAGGCGCGGTTGTTCCTCACCACCGGTTTCGCCGGCGGCCGTCACGAGCGCCGCGTGCAGAAGATCATGGCCCTGGAGGGTCCGAAGTGAAGCTGAAGCTCGACACGATCCGGCGGCTGCCGAAGGCCGAACTGCATTGCCATCTGGACGGGTCCTTGCGTCCGCGCACCGTGCTCGAACTGGCCCAGGAACAGGGCGTCAAGCTGCCGACCACGAACCTGCCCAAGCTGAAGCGGCTGCTCGAGGCCGGCAAACGCACGCGCAATCTTGGCGATTACCTGAAGATCTTCGACATCACGCTCGAGGTCATGCAGCGGAAGGAGGCGCTCTACCGCACGGCCTACGAACTGGTCGAGGACTGCGCGGCCGAGAACGTGCGCCATCTGGAAGTGCGCTATTCGCCCATCCTGCACCGCAAGAAGCGCCTGCCGTTCGAGGACATCGTCGATCCGGTCATCGCCGGCCTGCGCGACGCGGGCGTCAAGTACAACATGAGCACGGGTGTGATCATCTGCGGCATCCGCAGCATGGCGCCCAAGGTGTCCATGGCGCTGGCCGAGCTGGCGGTGGCCTACAAGGGCCGCGGTGTGCTGGCGTTCGATCTCGCCGGCCAGGAGAAGGACTACCCGGCCAAGGCGCACCGCGAGGCGTTCCAGCTGATCCTGAAGCAGAACATCAACAGCACGGTGCACGGCGGCGAGGCGTTCGGGGCGCAGAGCATCGCGCAGGCGCTGCACTACTGCGGCGCGCACCGCATCGGCCACGGCACGCGCCTGCACGAGGATCCCGATCTGCTGCGCTACGTGCGCGATCACCGCGTGCCGCTCGAGATGTGCCTGTCGTCGAACATCCAGACGCGCGCCGTGCGCAGCATCCAGCACCATCCGTGCGGGGACTACTTCCGTCAGGGGCTGCGCGTCACGCTGAACACCGACAACCGCCTGATGTCGGCGACCACGGTGAGCGAGGAGATCGCGCTGGCCGCCAAGGCATTCAAGTTCTCGCCCTACGAGATCAAGCGCATCATCCTGAACGGCTTCAAGAGTGCGTTCCTGCCCTACCCGCAGAAGGCGCGCTTGCTGCGCGAGGTCAACCTCGAGATCGACCGCGTGTTCATGGACGCCTTCCCGAGCGAGTACGACCTGCGCGGGAGCTACTGATCCGCAGCGTGGATCCCGGGGCCACGGCCGCTCAGCGGCCCGCGCGGGCCGCCGCCGGCCTGCTGCTCGTGCTCGCGGCGCTGGCGGTTCCCGTCGCACGGGCGGACACGCAGGCCGTGCGCTACGTGGCGCGGTTGGCGAACAAGAATCGCGTCGGACTGACCGTGACGAATTACGGCTTCTTCGGCAACAACTTCACGTCGCGCTCGCCGTCGTTCGAGTTCCCGCTGGGTGCGGGCTTCGAGCACATGTCACGCGCCGGGCTGTGGGTGGGCGCGCTCGCGGCGGATGACTCGGGCGCGTTCGTCGGGGTGACTTCGGCCCTGGTGGACGCCGTCCAGGGCAGCGCCTCGGCCGACGAGACCGAGTTCGCGCCGCTCGCCGATGTCGTGAGCGAGCGCTCGCGGCTCGTGAACAGCCGGGTGTATTCGCCCGCGGCCATCTCGGACCAGGACCTGTTGTGCGAGTACGGCGACGCGACCCCCAAGCGCGGCGTCGGGAACCAGCGTGAACGCCACCGGCCGCTCGCGATCCGGGTCCGCCAGACCACGCTCGGCTTCACGCTGCACACCGCTGACGCGTTCGTGGTATCGCGCTTCGTGGTCATCAACGACGGCGGGCCGCTGCGCGACGTCTGGCTCGGGCTCTACGCCCAGCTCGCGTCGGGCGACAAGAACCGCTACTCGACCTGGCCGCCGAGCGCGGGCTCGGGGCCGGGCTCGTGGTACTTCAAGGCGCACATCGAGTACGACGCCGCCCGCCGGCTGTTCGCCGAGCACTTCTGCCAGGCGCCGCCGTACCCGGCGGCCTGCTCGGCCGCGCTGGTGCCGCCGTGGGCGGGGATCCGGCTGCTCGGCGTCTCGCCGGGCGCGATCGACGACCTGCGTGTGAACTGGCGGTGGTGGACGTTCGAGCCGGGCGACGTGACGCGCGACGAGGACACCGAGAAGTACCGCATCATGAGCAACCCGGTGATCGATGATCCCACCGGCTGTCTGTTGCTGGGGCAGTGCTCGCCGATCCAGATCCAGAGCGTCGGGCCGTTCCCGTTCCTGGCGCACGGCGACAGCGTGTCGTTAGACCTCGCGTTCATCGGCGGCGAGGACCAGACCAAGTTCCTCGCGCACGCCGACTACGCGCAGTTCGCGCACGACATCGGCTACCGCTTGCCGAGTGCGCCGCCGTCCCCGCGGGTCGTGGTCGAGACCGGCTCGCAGTACGCCGACATCTGGTGGGACGACTCGCCCGAATCGGTGTCGGACCCCACCAGCCCCGCGCCGGGCGGGCGCGACTTCGAGGGCTACCGTCTCTACCTGGGCCTCGACCGGCAGGCCCCGATCCGCGAGTCACAGTTCGACCTGCGCGATACGACCGGGTTCAACACCGGTCTCGAGCCGGTGCTCGCCCCGGTGCCGTTGGTGCGCGATGGGGTGCGTTACCGCTACCGGCATCGCATCAGCGGGCTCAAGGACGGCTTCAAGTACTGGGGCGCGGTCACCAGCTACGACACGGGCGACCTCGCCATCGAGAGCCTCGAGAGCGCACTGAGCCTCAACAAGTTCCTTGTTGTCCCGATGGCGAACGCCGTGGACCGCGCTGCGGTGTACGTGTTTCCGAACCCGTATCGCGTTGAAGCGGTATGGGATGCCGGCCGTCCACCGCGCGACAAAGTGGTCTGGTTCGGCGGACTTCCCAAGCGTTGCACGATCCGAGTTTATACTCTAGCCGGAGATGAAGTGATGTCTCGCGACTTCGATGGCGACGCATACCAAACAGAGAACGTGCGTGGTGTGTGGACTCCTGAACGCAACCCCGATACCGGCGCCCCGGCGCTCTCGGGAGCGGCCTTCGCCTGGGATCTCATCAGCAATCGCGGGCAGGCCATCGCGAGCGGGCTCTACCTGTGGACGGTCGAGCCTCGTGGCGGCGGCGCCGTGCAGCGCGGCAAGCTGCTGGTCGTGAAAGCGGACCGCGAGTAGCTCGCTCCCCTCGGGCTGGCGCCGGTTGCGGCGCGAGTACGGGCGATTCACCGCCGGGAGGACGCAACGATAGTCACGAAATGGCTCCTTGACGCGCTTCGGAGAGCCGGCCTAAAGTCTCGCCCCACCTTCACTATCATGAGAACTCTCGCGCGTCTCCTCGCCCATAGCCTGCTCCTCCTGGTCGTCGCCCTCCCGGCGCACGCGGAGGACAAGGGTTCTATCACCGGCAAAGTCGCCGACAAACGGACGGGTCACGCACTCCCGTTCGCCAATGTCGCGGTCGTGGGAGCACAGAAGGGCGGCCTGACCGACTCCGAAGGCCGCTTCTCGATCCCCGGTGTCCCCGTCGGGACCTACGAAGTGAGGGTGCAGTTCCTCGGCTACAAGGCCGAGAGCCGTCCGGGCGTCAGCGTCGCGGCGGGCAAGCCGGTCGCGCTGGAGTTCAAGCTCGAGGAAGTCGTCGTCCGTCAGGAGAAGGTGGTCGAGATCACGGCCGAGCGCCGTCTGGTCGAGGCCAAGCAGGGCGCCACCGTGCGCAGCGTGACCGCGAACGATATCCGCAACCTGCCCGTGACGACGATCTCCGACGTGCTCCAGCAGCAGGCCGGCATCAGCACCGATGCCGACCAGATCCACGTCCGCGGCGGTCGCGCCGACGAGACCATGTTCGTGGTCAACGGGGTCGCGAACCGCGATCTCGTCACCGGACAGTCCACGGCCGGCCAGCTGAACGCGCGCTCGGTTTCGGAGGTCAGCGTCAACACCGGCGCGTTCGACGTGCGTTTCGGAAACGCGCTGTCGGGCATCGTCGAGATCCGTCTCAAGGAGGGCACGGACAAGCGCCAGTTCGGCGTCACGACCTCCGCCGGCAGCTATGGCGGCCGGGCGTGGCAGGCGCTGGTCTCGGGCCCCGATCCGGTGTGGACGCCGTTGCTGCGCGCCGCGGGCATCCAACTGCCGGGCACGCTGAGCAGCGTGCTCGATGTCTCGGGCAGCCTGTTCGAGACGCGCTTCAGCTACCTCGGTCACCCCGGCTTGAGCGTCATCGAGCGCAGCCTGATCCCGCCGTTCCTGCATCCGCGCCTGGTGTCGAGCTACGAAGACCGCTTCCTCGGGATCAAGTTCAAGTACCCGAGCATGTGGGGCCCCGCCCAGGACAATCGCTGGGCTGCGCGCTACGGCCTGTCGTGGAAGCCGAACAACGTCGACAAGCTGTCGTTCAACTTCGCCAAGCGCATCGCCATCGACCAGGGTTTCAGCCGCACGTTCCTGAATGCGCAGGGCGATCAGGGCGATCCGGCCTATCCGTGGCGCTGGGATCATCGCATCGGGAACGCGCCGACGATCTTCGAGGACAATGTCCAGACGTCGCTCGAGTGGAAGCGCTCGCTGGCCCGCTCGGGGTTCACGTCGCTGCAGCTGTCCCGGTATTACTTCGCGCAACGGCAGGACGTCCAGGGCAAGCACTGGAGCGAGTACCAGGAGCCGGACGACCGTTCGCTGTTCCCGCTCGGTGACCCGCGCCGTGACGACTACTTCTACGACTCGGGTGACGACAACCAGTGGGCCGATCGCCGCACGAACAGCTGGGGTCTGCAGGGTTCGGTGACGCAGCGCGCGGGGCACAACGAACTCGAGGTCGGCTTCGACCACCAGTGGCAGTCCGTGCAGTACATCACCATCGAGAACCCGTGGGTGTTCGATCGTGATGGTCTGGGCCAGTCGCACGACCTGTGGGACGTGCACCCCATGGTCGGGGCGTTCTACGGGCGGGACCGCCTCGAGTTCGAAGGCTTCGTCGCCAACTTCGGCGTGCGCGCGGACTACTGGTTCCTGGGCCGCGAGGCCGAGCAGGCCATGGGCGACACGACGCGCAACGTCGCGCCCACGACGCGCACCAGCTTCTTCGGGGACACGCGCTCGTTCTTCGGCCGCCGGGTCAAGATGCACCTGTCGCCGCGCGTCATCGTGGCGCACCCGATCACCGAGCACAGCAGCTTCTTCTTCAACTACGGCGAGTTCACGCAGAACCCGTCGTACCGCTACGTTTACTCCAAGCTGAACTCGATCTCGAGCGAGTCGTTTCCGCTGCAGGGCAACCCGAACCTGAACCCGCAGGTCTCGGTGAACTACGAAGTCGGCGGCAAGCACCAGTTCCTGCCGACGACGGCCGCGAACGTCACGTTCTTCGTGCGCGACGTCTACGACTACCCGAGCGCGACGCGCGTCGACCCGCTGTCCGGGACGAATCTGCAGTCCTACTTCGTCTACCTGAACGGCCACTACGCGCGCTCCAAGGGCTTCGAGGTCGAAGTCGAGAAGCGGCGCTCGAACCACTGGGCCGGCAAGCTGTCGTACTCCTATCAGCAGACCCGCGGCAAGAGCAGCGATCCCAACGAGGAACGCGCGCTCCAGGAGGTCGGCGGCAGCAGTGAGACGCGGCTGTCCGAGGAATACGTGCGCTGGAACCGTCCGAGCAAGCTCACCGGCAGCCTCGACGTGCGCTTCGACGAGAAGGCCCCGTTCGCCTGGGCGCGCCGCACCGGCTTCAACATGTACGTGCAGGGCCAGTCGGGCCGCGCCTATACGCCGCTCGACATCTTCGCGCAGAACCCGATCGGGCTGCCGAACTCGCGCAATGCCAGGGTGCAGTACCTGTGCGACATGAAGCTGAACCGCTGGTTCAAGCTCGGCACCCGGCGTTTCGATGTCAGCTTCTCGGGCACGAACGTCTTCAGCAATCACGTCTTCAATCGCATCGACGCCATCACCGGCCTGGGCCGGGTATGGGGCGCCGGCGAATACGACCCGGCGAACGTCTCGGGTCTCAACGACTTCACGCGCGTGAGCCAGGTGGACGATCCGTCCAACTACGGCCCGGGTGCGCAATGGAGGCTCCAGCTCGATGTGGACCTCTGATCCTCGCCGCATCCTCGCCACCGCCGCGCTGCTGGCACTCGTGGCGGGCCCGGCGCACGCGCAGGGCTCGCTCGGCGGCCAGCGCGCCGGCACCGCCTCGGCGACGTTCCTGCGCATCGGCGTCGGCGCCCGCGCCGTGGGCATGGGCGAGACGTTCGTCGCCGTCGCCAACGACCCGAGTGCCATCTACTGGAATCCCGCCGGTCTCGCCTCGCTGCAGCGTCGCGAGCTCGCCATCTCGCACGTCGAGTGGCCGGCCGACGTGCAGTACGACCACCTCACGCTCATCGTGCCGTCGCGGCGTCTGGGCGGTTCGCTCGCGCTGCAGTTCGGGCTGCTCGGCACCAACATAGACGAGACCACGGAACTGCAACCGTTCGGCACGGGCCGGACGTTCTCGTATTCCGACATGGTCGCGGGCGTGGCGTTCTCGCGCCGCTGGACGGACAAGCTGCTGGTGGGCACGGGGATCAAGTTCGTGCGCGAGGACCTCGGTTCCCAGGTCGGCGGCCCGACCACGCATGCGGTGCTGTTCGATGTCGGTTCCATCTACTACCTGGGCCTCGGCAGCGTGCGCATCGCGACCTCGCTCACGAATTTCGGTTCGTCACTCAAGCCGTCCGGTTCCTACGTGTCGCCCTATGACGGCACGACGGCCCAGTTCGACGGCTTCGATCCGCCGCTCATGTTCCGGTATGGCATCGCGTTCGAACCCATCGAGAACGACACGCAGCGCCTGACCACGGCCTTCGAGGTCAACCAGCCGGCGGACAACGAGCAGATCGTGAAGGCCGGCGCCGAGTGGCTCCTGAAGGGCACGTTCGCGCTGCGCGGCGGCTACAACTTCCGCGCCGATGCGCTCAAGCTGTCGGCGGGCGCCGGCTTCACGGGCGAGCTCGGCAGCATGCGCGGCGCGCTGGACTACGCCTACACCGACGGCGGGTTCCTGGGCGCCGTGCACCGGCTGTCGCTGGGGGTGAGGTTCTGATGCGCCGGCGATGCTCCCATCCGCTCGCGCGGCTCGCGGTCCTGACCGCCACTCTGGCCAGCGGTTGCGGCGGCAAGTTCGACCTGCCCACCGAGCGCGCCGGCCGCGAGGTCCCGAGCGACCAGAGCTACGCCATGCTCGCGACGTGGCGGAACATGGACGGCGTGAAGGACCTGATCATCACGCAGGGCCAGGGCAACCAGTTGTTCGTGCTGTTCAACACGGGCGGTACGGGCGGGCCGGCCGTGCCGCGCGGCGACGTGCGCCTGTACCCGCTGACGCAGCCGAGGCCGATCGGCGCGCCCTACTTCGAGCCCTTGCGGGCCCTGTTCAACCCCATCGCCATCGCCTCGGCGACGAACAAGCTGTTCGTGCTGGACCAGGGGGATTCGTGCCAGGCCAAGTTCGACGCGCGCCGCGGCACCTGCGCGCCCGATGCCGACACGACGCACGCGACCGGCCACCCGTTCCGCAACCAGGTGTTCGATTACAGCGCGGTGTGGCGGGTGCGCGAGTACGGTCTGGGCGGCGGCGACACGGTCTCGACGTTCACCGATACGTCCGTGGCGGTGCCGTATGGCATCGCCGCCGACGAGCAGGGACGGGTCTATGTGGCCAGCCTGTCCGTGGTCCTCGACACGCTGCAGACCGACCAGCGCATCCGCACGCGGAAGTTCGTGAGCCGCGTGTATCGCTACGCCCGCGGGCCCAAGTATCCCGGCGTGCTCGACGTGAACATGCCGGGCACGGCGTCGTGGCACCGCGACACGTCCTGGGTGGTGTTCGACGGCACCGGCTCGTCCTCGATCTCGGACCCCCGGGGCATCTACTGGTCGCGCCACGGTACGAACCCGCTGTTCATCGCCGACCGCGGCAACAATCAGGTGAAGGGCGTGTCGTCGAGCCAGATCGGCGTGAGCACCGTGCGCGTGGACGGTCAGGCCACGGGAGCGAACCTGAACCATCCCGAGTCCGTCACGGCCGACCTCGCCGGGTTCTTCTACATGGTGGACCGCGACAACCGCCGCGTGCTGCGCTACGACCTGAGCGGCGAATACATCCAGCGCGTGGACCTGGAAGCCAACGCCGACGC
>JANMAX010000212.1:0-2918 GCA_031360075.1 bacterium
CCCGGCCGCCGACGCGTCGGCGTCACGCGGCAGTGTGGTCTCGATGACCTTGACCTCGATGAAGACGGCCGACAGCAGGAGCATCGGGATCAGCGCGATGATGATGTTCATGAGCGGCATGAGCTTGAGGTCGGTGTTGACGACCATGGCCTTCCGCTGTTTGCGTCGGCGAGCCATGGCTCAGTGCGTCCCGCCCTGCGGACCGAACGTCGGGCGCGCGGCCGCCGTGCCGGGGGCCGCTGCACGAGCGGGCATGGCCACGACCTGACCGCTGCGGGCGGCGCTCGAGCCGATGATGGCACGCGTCGCGCGGATGCCGCTCTCTTCGACCTGCTCGGCGATGCCTTCGACCAGACCGACCAGGAAGCCCTGCGTCACCAGCGTCGGAATCGCGACGATGAGGCCGAACGCGGTGGCGTTCAGCGCCATCGAGATGCCGCCGGCGAGGAACGCCGAACGCTGCGAGGGGTCGGCGGCGCCGACGGCCGCGAACGCCGTGATGAGACCGGTGATCGTGCCGAGCAGCCCGACGAGCGTCGCGATGTTCGCGAGCACGTTCAGGTGCGCGAGACGGCGCGTCAGCGGCGGCAGCGCCAGCGCGGTGGCATCGTCCGCGGCCGACTGCATCTTGTTCTCGTCCAGATCCGGGACGCTCAACACAGCCTGCAGGACCTGCGCTGCGGGGGCGGTCGACATGCGGCTGACATTGCGCGCTGACGTCAGGTCGCCGCGCTGGATGTAGTTGAGCACATCGTTCGTGAGCTTCTTGCCGTCGAGGCGCGAGGCCCCGACGATCACGATGAAGCGCTCCACCGCGACCGCCGCTGCCACCACACCGATGGAGAGGATCGCGTACATGACCAGTCCGCCCTCTTTGAAGAAGGACGCCAGTCCGGCCAGCTCGTTCATCGCTGATTCTCCTTTCGCTCCGCAGGCGCCGGGCTCGTCACCACGATCCGCGACGGCGTCGCGGTGGCACGGCCCAGCTCGAGACTCGATCTCTGATAGCGGTGATGCTGGAACTCCATGAATCGTCGCTGTTCCCGCGCCGTGATGAACAGCACCTGCGGCACCGGGATCTCACCTTCGATATGGATGTCGTCCAGCGTGCGGGGAGCCACACGCGGACGGGTGTGCACACTGGTATCGGCCGGGACGTTCCGGCGCGTGACCGAAGTCGTACGGCTGGCGCGGGACGCGACTGGTCTGCTGGCCACCACCGGGCGGCCATGGACACGCGCAGGCGTGGCGGCGGCTGGAGCCGGCGTCGCGGGCGCCGCGAGGGCGGTGAGCAGCGCGAGCGCGAGGACAAGTGTCCGCAGCGGGGTCATCGGTTGGGGCCCTCCTCGGCGACCGGCACGGGCGAGCCTGCCTGCCCGAGTTCGGCGTACAGGCTGTCCGGGTCGGAGTGCGAGCGCGTCCAGTACTGCTGGAACCGTTTCGCGGCCGCAGCGTGGTCGAGCCGGTACCAGCGTTCGAGGATGGCGAGGTTGTAGTAGGGGCCGGGGCGCAAAGGATCGAGTTCGATGGCGCGCTCGAACTCGCGCGCCGCGGCGTCCGGGTCGGCGGCGCGAAGCAGCGCGATGCCGCGGTTGTTGTGATTGGCCGCGCTCTTCGGCGTGGCGCTCACGGCCTTCTCGGTGAGTGCCAGTGCCGTGGCGTTCTCGGTGCCGCGCACGGCGAGCCACGCCGATGCGCCGACCGCCTCAGCGCGTTCGTCATGGGCAAGCTCATCGAGTGTGGCGCGTGCGGCATCGTCGCGGCCGCGCGCCGCCTCGTGCAGTGCCAGGCCCGACAGCACCGCGGCGCGATCAGCGGCCGGCATCGGCACGCGGTGCTCGCGCACCGGCGCCAGCAGCTTCACGCCCTCGTCGTAGCGGCCCTGATCGTAGAGCATGCGCGACAGCTTGGTCAGCGCGGGCACATAGGCCGAGTCGCGGGCGATGGCCGTGCGCAGCGCGTCCTCAGCCTGCGGTGCGAAGCCCGCGGCCGACTGCAACTGCGCGATACGGTAGGGCCAGAACGGTTCGCTCGGGTTCTGCTGCATGTGTGCGCGAGCCTCGCCGAGCGGGTCGTGCGGCGTCCGTTCCGCCTGCGTGGCCGCGCCTACGGTCGCGTGCTTCGGTGCTCTGGGAGTCCTGCCGCGGCGTTCGGGTTTCGCCGCGAGCGCGGCGTCCCTGCCCGCCCGCTTCGCGGCCCGCCGGGCTGCTCGCTCCACGGCGCGGCGCGTGGCCGTCTCGGCCCGCGCCAGCTCACGTGCCGAGCGCTCGCCGGCCGCGACCGGGGTCACCGCCGGGCCACCACGGTGCAGCAGGCCCGCAGCGCAGCCCGACGTGCCCACGGCGATCAGCGCCACGAGTGCGATTGTGACGGGGCGAATCGCTGGAGGCCGCACGAGTCGCAGCGTGGGTCGCAGCAGGCGTAGCAGCCTGAGTCGCATCCTGAGTCGCAGTCTGAGTCGCAGTCTGAGTCGCATCATTGGTCGTGTCCCTCGCTGGCGGCCTGCGTGCCTTGCGTGCTGTCCGTTCGCGCGCTCGCGGGCGTGCCGTCACGGGCGCCCCTGGCGCGCGCGCGGCCCGGCCCTGTCGCCTCGACCACGGGGAAGTCGCTTTCGGGTTGGAACAGGAAGCGCTCGCCCAGATGCGCCCACAGTGAGCCGCGCGCCCTGGTCGTCCAGGCGTCGGCGACGCTGCCGCGCGACTTGTCGAGCAGGTCGCTCCATACTGTTTCGCCACGCCCCCGGAACGTCTGCCCTTGCTCCAACAGGACGTTCTCGTAGGCCAGCAGGTCGTCGCCGGTCAGGTCCTTCGGGCGCTCGCTCTTCTCGAGCGCCTCCCCGAAGCCGACCAGCGCTTCGCCGATGCGATAAGTCGCCGCATGCGTCCACTCCGGCACGCCGAGGTCGGCGGTGCGGCGGT
>JANMAX010000218.1:0-6026 GCA_031360075.1 bacterium
CGGAAGGCCAGCAGCAGGCCCAGTCGGGTGGTTTCGCCGAGGCCGTACCGCAGCTCGAAGAGCTGATCGCGAGCACGGCGGGCTCGCCCCAGGAAGAAGGCTATGAACTGGTCAGCACCGGCATCCGCGAGTTCGTTCGCCGGCTGCTGGGCAAGCCGGGCGTCAAGGTCAATGCCGCACTGCTCACGGAGTTCGTCGCGGACCTCGACAAGAAGCTGGGACTGCAGGTCGACGAGATCCTGCACCACCCCGAGGTCCAGAAGTTGGAGTCGACGTGGCGCGGATTGTTCTTCATGGTCGACCGCACGAACTTCAAGGAGAACATCAAGCTCGAGTTCGTGAACTGCTCGAAGGATGACCTGCTCACCGACTTCGAGGATGAGCCCGAGATGACCCGCACCGGCATGTTCAAGCATGTCTACGACAGCGGGTATGGCGTGTTCGGCGGCGAACCCGTCGGCGCCGTCGTCGGCAACTACGAGTTCGATGCCTCGGCTCCGCAGGACGTCAAGCTGCTCGGGTACTGCGCGAGCGTCGCGGCGATGGCCCATGCGCCGTTCCTGTCGTCCGTGAGCGCCAGATCGTTCGGCGTCAACTCCTACGAGGAACTGGCGTCCATCAAGGATGTCCGCAGCGTGTTCGAAGGCCCCAAGTACGCCCGCTGGCGTTCGTTCCGCGATTCCGAGGACGCCCGCTACGTGGGCCTTGCGGCGCCGCGCTTCCTGCTCCGGCTGCCTTACGGCTCGGAAACCGTGCCCGTGAAGGAGTTCGGCTACGAGGAGTCGGTGACCAGCTCGCACGCCAACTATCTGTGGGGCAATACGGCGTTCGCATTCGCCACGCGGCTCACCGATGCGTTCGCGAAGAACCGCTGGTGCGCGAACATCATCGGCCCACAGGCCGGTGGTGCGGTCGAGGAACTCCCGGTGCACGTCTTCAAGGCCGCCGGCGCGGACACCATGAAGATCCCGACCGAAGTGCAGATCGGCGATGCGCTCGACCTGTCGCTCTCGGATCTCGGTTTCGTGAGCCTGAGCTGGCGCAAGGGCAGTGACAACGCGGCGTTCTTCGCCGCCAACTCCTGCCAGAAGCCGGCGTATTTCGGCCAGAGCGCGAAGGGCAAGGAGGCGGAAACCAACTTCAAGGTCGCCACCCGCCTGCCGTACATCTTCGTGATCGCGCGCCTGGCGCACTACATCAAGTGCATCCAGCGCGAGAACATCGGCCAGAACATGTCGGTCGAGAAGCTCAACCGCATGCTGGCGGACTGGATCGGGCAGTACGTCGCCGACATGGACAACCCGTCGGATGACGCCATCGCTCGCCGGCCGCTGCGCAAGGCCGAGATCAACGTCGAGGAGATCCCGGGCGAGGTCGGCTGGTACCGCGTCGGGCTCAAGGTCATGCCGCACATGAAGTACGAAGGCGCTGACTTCACGCTGTCGCTCGTTGGCAAGCTCGACAAGAAGAAGGGCTGATCCACCCACGGGGGGGGGACGGCCGGCTATCGCCGGCCGTTGCCCGGTGACGCAGTTCCCGCCTGCTCTCTCGTCTGTCACCCAGGAGGTCTTCGCACATGGCTGAAACCGTCCACCTATCTCTCAAGGCCAACGGCACCGACATCAAGGGCGAGAGCTCACAGGTCTCATTGGGCCGCGCGGACACGATCGAGTGCGTGCACTTCGAGGTCTCGATCAAGACGGCACGCGAGGCTGGCAGCGGTATGGCCACGGGCCGCCGGCAGCACGAGCCGCTCACGTTCCGCAAGCGGATCGACAAGTCCACACCGCTGCTCGCCAAGGCCCTGTGCGAGAACCAGGTCGTGGAGGGCACGTTCAAGTTCTTCCGCCCGAACCCGACCGGCGATGGCACGACGCAGCAGTTCTACACCATCCAGGTGAAGAAGGGCCGGATCTCCTCCCATAAGCAGTGGCTGCCGGACACCATCTCGCCGGCGTCCAAGCTGGAGCCGCCCATGGAAGAGGTCTCGATCGTGTACCACACCATCATCTGGACGTTCACCGATGGTGGTGTCACGCACGAAGACAGCTGGGACGCGCAGAAGTAGTTCACCGGCACGCGCCGCGGGGGCCCCGGCCCCCGCGGCCGTCGCCATCTCCCGGAGTGTTCGGTGGCCCGCGAACTCAGCCTGCTCGATCGCGTGAAGTACCCGGACCGCGAGGACCGGCGCTCGGTCGACTCCGACCTGGGCCGGCTCGCGCAGTCGGTGCTTCGCAATCTTGAACGGCTGCTGAACTCGCGCCACGGCAGCGCTCCGACCTGTCTCGATTACGGCATCCCGAGTCTCGAGGATGTCATGCACGGCGGATCCGATGCGCTCCGCGAACTGACGGCCGAGATCAAGCGCACGATCGAGACCTATGAGCCGCGCTTGCGGTCCGTGCGGGTCCGCTTGGTGCCGAGGGGAGAAGAGGGCACGCTGCTCCGCTTCGACATCACGGCGGAGCTGCTGGTCGGTGGCAGGCGGTCCCGCGTGCACTTCGAGACCCGCATCGAGAATTCAGGCCGCTTGAGCGTGAAGGAGTAGGGGTGCGATCCTCGTACTACGACGAAGAGCTGGACTACATCCGCAACCTCGCGCGCGAGTTCGGCACCACGCACCACGAGGCCGCGCATCTGGTCGAGCCGGGTCAGGATCCCGATGTCGAGCGCCTGCTCGAGGGTTTCGCTTTCCTCGCGGCCCAGGTGCGCCAGACCCTCGACGACGACTTCCCCGAGCTGACGCAGGGGCTGTTCAATATGCTGTGGCCGCACTACCTGCGGCCGGTGCCCTCGCTCGCGATTGAACAGTTCAAGCCGCGTCCGGGTGCATTGCGCCAGTCGGTCAAGGTGCCGCACGGCGCGCAGGTCGTCACCGAGGAGTCGAGTGCCGACGCCCGCTTCCGGTTCCGGACCTGCTGGGATGTCCAACTCCAGCCGATCGAGCTGGACGCCGCGGCCATCGAGACGACGCGCAAGGGGGAGACCAGTCTGGTATTGCAGTTCGCGCTGCACCCGAACATCAAGTTCGACACGCTCGACTGCACGCGGCTGCGGCTCTACCTGCACGACGACGTCCGGCATTCATGGCAGTTGCACTACCACCTGTGCCGGCGGGTCGCGGAAGCCACGGTGACGGCCGATGCGGGCGACGGTCCAGTGCCGGTGCGGCTGGAGCCGCTCGGCTTCGGTCGCAACGAGGGCGTGCTGCCGCATCGCGACGGTGTGCCGGTCGGTCACCGCCTGCTCCAGGAGTATTTCCTGTTCCCGCAGAAGTTCGGATTCATCGACCTGTGCGGGCTTGAAGGCCTGCGCGGGGAGCAGGTCAAGGCGCGTTTCACGGTCCGCATCGTGTTCGACGCCGAGGCCGAGCCGGGCCTGCGCGTGACGAAGGACGACATCCGGCTGCACTGCACGCCGGTGCTGAACCTGTTCACGCACGAGACTGAACCCGTCACGCTCGAGGCGACACGCGCGCGCTACCCGCTGCGCCCGCAGGGCGCCGACCGCTCGCGACTCGACATCTGGTCAGTCGATGGCATGTCCGTGCGCGGCACCGACCGCGTCGATCGTGATTTGCCGTGGTTCTACTCGTTCTCACCCGACGTCTTCCGCGAGTCGCCGGCCTACTACACGGTCCGCCGCCAAGTGGCGCCAGATGGCGAGAGTTTCCTCACCTACGCCACGGTCGTCGAGGCGAGCGGCAGCCCGCACCCGATCGGTGAGGGCACCGCGACGTTCGAGGTCACGTGCACGAACGGCCGCAACGTCGCGGCGCTGGACGCCGGCATGCTGAAGGGCATGACGGATTCGAGTCCGACCGGTGCGACGTTCGAGAACATCACCAAACCGACGCCGCAGATCGAGGTGCCGCAGCGTGTCGGATTGCTGTGGCGTCTGCTGTCCCTGCTGAGCCTGAACCGCGCGCGCTTCAGCACGCCCGAGACGCTGCGACTGACGCTCGAATTGATGGCGTCGTTGAACGCCGGCACCGCCGGCGGCGAGAAGGGTTTCGCCCTGGGCGGCCAGGACGAGCGCGCTCAGCGCGACATCCAGCGCCGGATCCGCGCCATCCGCGGCGTCGAGTCGCGTGCAATCGAGCGCATTCACGGTGGCGGCATGATCCGCGGTTCGCGCATCACCGTGTCCGTGGACCCGCAGCCGTTCGAGGGACTGGGCGCACTACACCTGTTCGGCTGTGTCCTCGACGAGTTCTTCGCGTCGCACGCGACCATCAACACGTTCACCCAGCTCGAGATCCGGCACGAAGAGAGCCGGCTCCCGCTGGTGTGGCCGCCACGGCTCGGCGAGGAGCGCGTGTGAGCACGTCGGACGACGGCAAGGACGCGGGCCCGGCACTGCGCCATCCCGCGCACGAATGGGAGTTCCATCCGCTCGTGCGGCACCTGGTGGAACGCCTGCGTCCGCGAGTGCGCCCCGGTGAGCCGGGTCGGCCCGAAGAGGAGCGTGTCCGGTTCATCACCAACACCTCGCTCGGGTTCCCTGCTTCGGAGGTCGAGTCGGTCGAGTGGAGCGGGCCCGAGGGCGAGGAACGCGCGACCGTCTGCGTGAACTTCATGGGCCTGCACGGCCAGGCATCGCCGCTGCCGCTGTGCTACCCGCAGGAACTGCTGTGGGATCTGAAGGAGCCGGAAGGCCAGCGCGTGCGCGACTTCCTGGACCTGTTCAACCACCGCATGGTGTCATTGTTGTTCCGTGCGCGGGAGAAGTACCGGCACGCACAGCGCTTCGACCGCCATGGTCGCGACGAATTCACCGTGCGGGCGCTGGCGCTGGCCGGGCTCGACGACGAAGAGGTCCGGGCCGCGACGGGTGCGCGCCTGCCGCAGATCCTCCGCGGGCTGGGCGTACTGGCGAACCGCCATCGCAGCGCCTCCGGGCTGGAGGACATGTTGCGAGCTTCGTTCCCGGGCGTCGGTGTGCGCGTCCAGTCGTGCGTGGCGCGCCGGGTCGCGATTCCCGACGACCAGCGCCTGTACTTGCAGGCGCCGCGGCGCACGGCGCCGCGGCGCGGCGACGCGCTCACCGGGCTCGGTCGCGACACGTGCGTGGGGACGACTCGGGTGGATTCGAGTTCGGCGTTCCGAGTCGCGTTGGGCCCCATGGATTACGCCGAGTTCCGCCGCTTCCTTCCCGGCGAGCCGGACTTCGACGCACTCGGGCGGCTGACGCGGCTGTACGTGCAGGAGCCGCTCGATTTCGATGTCGAGTTGCACTTGCGATCAGCGCAGCGCCCGGCGCAGAGACTGGCGCCGGAGGAGGGCCTGCGGCTCGGTCAGACGAGCTGGATCAGCCCGACCGACGCCCGCGAGGGAGTCACGCGCCTGCGCATACCGACGGCGAGCGAGCCGTCTCTGGAAACCGCCACCACTGCCGCCTGAGCGGCTGTCAGGAGACCCGATCCATGGAAGTCGATCTCAAGCAGTTGCCGCGCAAGCTGGGCCCGACGTGTCGCCGTACGCTCGAAGCGGCGCTCGGCCGCTGCATGACCGCCGGGCACTACGAGCTGACGGCCGAGCACTGGCTGTTGCAGCTGCTCGACGACCCGGGCTCGGACCTGCTGCCGATCCTGCGGCACTTCGAGATCTCGCAGGCCATCTTCCAGAAGACCCTGCAGCGCGGGCTCGACCGGCTCAAGGCCGGCAACACGGGACGGCCCGCGTTCTCGCCGCTCCTGACGCTGCTCATGAAGGACGCCTGGGTCAACTCGTCGATCACCATGGGGCATCCGCTCATCCGCTCGGGCGTGCTGTTCTCGACGTTCGTGGGTTCCGCTGGCCGCTATAGCGGCGAGGACTTCTCGTCGCTGTTCGACAACATGCGCTTCGATGAGCTGAAGCGGGACATGGACTCGATCTGCCAGACATCGCGGGAGAACGGCGAGATCGCCGAAGCGGCTTCGGTCGCGGGTTCGGCGGGGACCGCCGGCGGCAGGGCCTCGGGGCTGACCTTCTCCGTCTCGGGCACGGTCTGGCCTTCGGCAGCCGGAGGAGCCTTCACATGGG
>JANMAX010000245.1:0-17618 GCA_031360075.1 bacterium
TGCCTGTCGGGCGACCAGCGGGCCTGCCGCGATCTGGTCCGGCGCTACGAACGTCCGGTCTACTCGGTGCTCATGCGGGTGGTCCGAAGGTCCGAAGACGCCGAGGACCTGGTCCAGGAGACCTTCGTCAAGGTGTTCAAGGCGCTCGACCGCTATGACCCGGAACGGCCGTTCGCCGCGTGGATCTTCACCATCGCCTCGCGACTGGCGATCGACCACTTCCGGCGCCGTCGCATCCAGACCGTGTCGCTCAGTTACAGCGACCCGGGTTCCAGTGAAGAACGCACCATGGACGTCGAGGACACCGGGCTGAAGCCCGATGAGATCACCTCGAACGCCGAAGAAGAACTGCAGACCTCCGCGATCATCGACAGCCTTCCCGAGCACTACCGCATCGTCGTGCTGTTGCGGCACCAGCAGGACCTTTCATACGAAGAGATCGCCCAAGCGCTGAACCTGCCACTCGGCACCGTCAAGGCCCGGATCCACCGCGCCCGAGCGCTGCTCAAGGACCGCATCCAGGGACCGTCATGATCCACTGCCCCGAGACGCTCAAGATCCAGGATTGGCTGGACGGCGAACTCGCGCCCGAGCAGGCCGCGGCTTTCGAGGCGCACATGGCCGGTTGCTCCGAGTGCGAGGCCGAGGCGACGGCGTACCGCGTGGTGTTCACCGAACTGCGCACCCTCCCGCTGCTGGATCCGCGCCCCGAGTTGTTCGGGCGCATCATGGACCAGGTGCTGCCGCATCGCGTGCCGCGCTGGGTCAAGGTGCTCGGTTACGCTTACGCCGGCGCGTTCGCCGCGAGCCTCGGCGCCATCAGTTCGGCGTTCTTCCTGCCGGGTCCGAGCGCGTGGCTGCACGGCATCATCGCCGCGGGCATGCGCTCGCTCACCAACACAGGCACGTTCGTGTTGCGCACGCTCAGCGACAGCGTCGCCCATCTGGGTGAGTCGCTCGCCGGCGGCGGCAGCGCGGGCCGGATGCTCAAGGTCCTGTGGGGCGTGCTGTCGCAGCCCGCCGTGCTGCTCATCCTGGGTGCCGCCGTCGTGGTGTGCGCCACCGTCCTGTGGTGGATGCGACCGCGCGAGCGGCGCGAGAGCCGGGAGCTTCCTCATGTCGGCATGCTGGTCCTCTAGGTCCGCGGCGGTCTCACTGTTCGCGGTGCTGGCGCTGGTCGCGATCATCCCGGCGCCGGCGCAGGCTCGCCGGGTCAGCGAGACCACGATCAAGCGCGGCGATGGCACCGTCACCAGGCGGGTCGACATCAACGGCCGCACCATCTCGGTCACGACCACCCGCTCCGATACCGCCGGCTCAGGCGACAGTTCTGGCATCACCGTCCGCGGCGACATCGACGCCGGCCCCATCGTGGTGCACGGCAGTGGCAACGGCATCGTGCGGCTGTTCTCGGACGCACGCGTCGGCCCCGGTGAGCGCGTCGATGGCGACGTCGTCGCGGTGTTCGGCTCGGTTCGCATCGAGGGCGAGGTCACGGGTTCGGCGGTGGCGGTGTTCGGCTCGCTCGACCTGCGCCGCGGTGCGATCGTGCGCGGGGACGCGGTCTCCGTGGGCGGCGGCCTGCACGAAGGCGAGGGCTCGCACGTTTCCGGTCAGACCGTGCAGGTCGGCTTCCTACCACTGACGCTCGGCCTGCCCGGGCTGCCCGTGGTGCTCGCCACCATCATTCTCGGTTGGCTGGTGTCGCTGTTCTTCGGCTGGGTGGCCGCCGCCCTGTTCCCCGGCCGGCTGGCGCGCATCGCGATCACGTCGTCACGGCGCACCGCCGCGTCGTTGGCACTCGGCGTCGTCTCGGGGCCGCTCGCGCTCATGAGCGCGCTGCTGCTGCTGGTCACGGTCATCGGGATCCCGATCGCCATCTTCCTCCCGGTCGCCTACATCGGTCTGGTGTATGCCGGGCAGATCGCGGCCACCTATGTGCTCGGCTGCAAGCTGATGCGCCGGCGGCTGGGCGAGGGCGGCGTCACCATGCCGCTCCTCTCGGGCTCGCTGCTCGTGGCCTCCATCTTCGGCTTCGGCGCCATCCTGTGGGAGACGCCGGGCATGGTGCGCACGGTCGCACTGTTCTTCATGCTCGTCGGCGTGCTCCTGCTGGTCGGGCTCTCCACCATCGGCACCGGAGCGTTCCTGCTGTCGCGTGCCGGCAGCCGTCCGCGCGATATCGGAGATGGCGCATCGCCGGGCAGCACGCCGGCGCCGGCCGCTTCACCCGGCCCCGAAGCACCCGCGGTCGGCTGATCGCGGCGACACGCTTCACCGGCTGAGACGACCGCCCTCGCTCGCGCCCGATCGGGCGCTCGAACGGCGTGCGTTCCCTGCGGGCGCTGGGTTGCGCTCACCGCGCGCATCTGCGCCACGCAGCGTGGCGCGCACGCCACGCCGGCCGCGCAGGCCGCACCGCAGGACAAGCTCCAGAGCGCTGCCCGCCAAGAGTTTGCGCGCGGCTTTGGCGCGAGTAAGGTGGTACGGGGCTTGCCTTCAGTACCGGGTGAACCCCGCATCCCCCTTCGGAGGCTCCACGATGTCCGTCCGCCCCCGTCCCATCTCATGGCTTTCGTGCGTCACGCTCGCCGGCGCCCTGTTCGCGAGCCCGCCCGCGCGTGCCCAGGACCGCCGCGTCGAGTTCACCGCCCCGTCGCGCGACACGCTCACGTTCCGGCCTGCGCCCACGAGCACGGCCGGGCAAGGCGCAGCCAGCGACAGTGGGGCGTTCCGGCCGTCCTACCAGTTCTTCGACAGCACGGGGCACGAGCCGTTGCGGATCCCGTCCGCGGTACGTCTGGAGTTCGAGGGCGAGGCGCAGTGGTTGCGCGCGCCCATCGGCGACCACCTCCTGGACCACCCCGATCCCTGGACCGCCGGCCATCCGAGGCGCGCGCAGGACATCGACGCGGTGTTCGACTACAACCGCAGCGACCTGTTGCGCTATGGGTTTCACTATCAGGCGCAGCGTCCGCAGACCATGTATCCGCGTCTCGGGGTGCGCCTCGACTACGCCACCGGGCGCAAACGCACGCTCTACGGCGTGCAATTGGAGCAACCGCTGTTCCCCACGGCACGCTTCGTGTTCGGCGTCAGCATGGTGCGGCGCACCGACCATCCCGAACTCCAGCAGGTCGACGATCTCGAGAACTCGCTGGCGCTGCTGTTGTCCCGCACCGACTACCGTGACTACTTCGAGCGCGAGGGCGGTGGGGTCTACGTGTCGTGGCGGGTGCCCGACTTCTCCACCGTGAGCATGCACGCGCGCCGCGACCAGTTCCGCTCGCTCGGCGTGAATCGCGAGGTGCGCTCGTGGTTCCGGCTCGACCGGCCGCTGCGCGACAACCCGGCCATCGACGAGGGCGAGACGCACAGCGTGCTGGTGCGGCTCGAGCGCCTGTCGCGCCACACCAGCACCAACCGCGCCGGGCTCTACCACTGGATCGAGTTCGAACGCTCCGGTGGCGAACTGGGTGGCGACTTCAACTTCCTGCGCCTCCTGGGCGACGTGCGCAGTGTCGTGCGGTTGACGCCGGCCTCGACGTTGTCGCTGCGCGCGGTGGCGGGCACCACCACCGATGGCGCTCTGCCGAGACAGAAGCGCTTCGGGCTGGGTGGCGTCGATGGCCTGCGCGCGCACGGCCTGAACGCGTTCCAGGGCGACCAACTGGCACTGGCCCAGGCCGAGTACACGCTCGGGCTGTGGGCGCTGCGCGGCGAGGGTTTCGAGGCCGGCATGCACGCCATCGCGTTCGTGGATGCCGGCATGGCGTGGGACAACCCGCGCGGCCGCTGGGATGTCGAGCATCAGCACTGGAAGACCGATGGTGGCTTCGGCATCGCCACCAGCGAAGACGACCTGCGGCTCTACGTCGCGCGCGACCTGGCCGATCCCGGTTCCAAGTTCACCTGGTCGCTGCGGTTGCAGCGGCCGTTCTAGCCGGCCCGACGCGGCCGGCTCGCGAGACCATTCGACCCCTTGCTTCCCGTGCTCCCTCGCAGTCGCCGCGGCACCGCCGCGGGTTGTCCCGCGCGTCCGGCGTCGCGCATGCGCCGCTGGAGCGTACTGCTGCCCGCATGGCTGCTGCTGGCGCCGTCGGTGCAGGCGTTCCAGCTCACGGCCATCCGGCCGGCGCGAGATGCCGGCAACCAGCTCTGGGTCGAGCTCCGGATCGAGCAGCCGATCGAGCCGCGCGTCGCCAGGAGCCTGGGGCGCGGCATGCCGGCGACGCTGTCGTTGCATGCCGAACTGTGGCGCCGGCGCAATGGCTGGTTCGACCGCATGGAGCGCGCGGTCGATGCCAGTTTCCGGCTGCGCTACGACGCCTGGAGTGACACCTGGCGGCTGGACCGCCCGGGCGGCGCGACGCTCGCGGTCAGGACCCTCGACTCGCTGCAGACCGCGCTCGAGCGCACGCTGGTGCTGCCGGTGTCCTCGCTGGCGCGCATCCCGGGTGAAGTGCCGTGCTATGTCGTGGTGAGCGCGTCGCTGCAGCCGCTGAGTGTCGAGGATATCGAGGAGGTCGAGGGCTGGCTGTCGGGTGAGGTGCGCGAGAAGCGCCGCTCGGGCCTGGGCGTGCTCACCGGGCTGCCGCGCTCGCTGTTCGAGGCGGCGCGCAACTTCGCGGGCTTCGGCGACGAGCGCTCGCGCCTGATCAGCACCGACTTCACGCCGGCGAGTCTGCCCGCGGTATCACGTTAGCCGAAGCGGTCCGGGAGCAGGGCGCGTCGGAGGTCGTGCGCATTCGCGAGGCGCGTTTCGCGCGCTGTCGCACGAGCGCAGATTCAGCGCACCAGCACGACGCGCGTCGCACCGCCCTGGCCGTCGCGCGCGCGGGCGAACACCACCGCGCCCTGCACCGGCCGGCCCGCGCGGTCCAAGCCATCCCAGTTCCACGCCACGCCGGTCTCGCCCACACTGGGCTCGATGCTGGCGATGCGCCGGCCCGCGGCGTCGTAGAGGTCGAGCACCGCGGCACGCGTGCCGAGCCGTGCGAAGCTCACCGTGCCGTGCGAGGGCGTGCCCACGATGATGCGGTCGGTGGCGCGGGCGGCGGCGTTCAGCGCGACGGCCTCGAGGAAGCGATCGAGGCCGGCGACCTGCGTGGGGTAGGGCAGCTCGGCGTTCTCGATGGTGCCGGCGGCGTTGGCTGTCGCACCGCCGAACAGCGCGCGGAAGTCCTCGGCCCAGATCTCGTGCGGCCGGTTGGCGTGCGATGCGCTGGCGGTGTGCGCGCCGGCATCGAGCGAGCGCAGCTGCATGTAGGTGTTCCAGGCGGCGATGTCGCGGTCGGGCATGATCGCGTACTGCACGACGTGGCCCAACTCGTGGACGAACTCCGAGTGCTGGTGTTCACGCGGCAGCGCGCGCACGCCGGGCGACAGCAGGATCAGGCCCGGGCCGGCGGCCGATTCGAGACTCTCGCGGCGCGGGTAGGGCAGGATGAAGACCTCGGCCGAGACTTGGCGCAGCGGGTAGCTGACCTGGGCCAGGGCGGCGGCGACTTCGGCGGGCTCGAACGGGTGGAAGCTGCCGTCGCCGGGGTTGGTGATGGCGGCGTCGGTGGTCGTGGTCACCAGCTCCCAGCGCGACCCGCCCGGCAGCACCAGGTAGAGCCGGCCGTTCTCGCTGCTGCAGAAGTCGCGGAGCGT
Organism: bacterium; assembly: GCA_031360075.1. Lineage (GTDB taxonomy): Bacteria > Eisenbacteria > RBG-16-71-46 > RBG-16-71-46 > RBG-16-71-46 > JAIOPA01. The sequence goes on from JANMAX010000245.1 coordinate 5,656, forward strand.
CTCGGAGGCATCGTGCACCGCGACGCCGGCCACCGTACGCGCCTGGGCGCGCAGCTCGCTGGCCGCCGCGGGAGCGGCGGCCGACCAGATCGCGAGGAGGGCCGCGAGGCCGGGGCGAGCGTGGTGACGGAGGTCCATGCCCTTACAGTAAGGCGACGAACGTGCCACGGCCGGCCACGTTCTGGCGCCGGCGTGCAACCTGCAACGCGGCGGTAAACGATTTGGTCAGAGGCGCTTATAGTGGCGCGATGGTCGCCAAGGAGTGGCTCTGGCGGGCGTCGCGACGATCGTGCGGGGGAATCCCCCCATGTGTGCCAACACGCTGGGTGCGCGCGCCCAGCCGGCGGCGCGCTCGGCGTGCGAAGCCCGGCCGCGGGCCGGCATCGGGCGCTACCGCCGGGCGATGCCGTACTTGCGCATCTTGCGGTGCAGGTTCGTGCGGTCGATGCCCAGACCGGCGGCCGCCTGCGTGACGTTCCAGTCGGCGCCCTCCAGGGCGCGGCGGATCGAATCGATCTCGCTGCGCGCGACCTTCCCCTTGAGCCCGGCGTCCTCACCCTCCTCGGGCGGGCTCTCGAGCCACGGGTTCAGGTCGGCGGCGGTGATCTGGTCGCCATTCACGAGCACGACGGCGCGCTCCATGAGGTTGCGCATCTCACGCACGTTGCCGGGCCAGTGGTATTCCTCGATCAACTCGCGTGCGTCGTCCGACAACGCCAGCGGGGCGCGCTCCTCCGCCGCGCAGAACACGTCCAGGAAGTGGCTCGCCAGCCGCGCGATGTCGGACCTGCGCTCGCGCAGCGGCGGCACCACCACGGGCAGGACGTTCAGGCGGAAATAGAGATCCTCGCGGAAGTCTCCTGACTTCACGGCGGCACTCAGGTCTTTATTGGTGGCCGCGATCAAACGCACGTCGACCCTGGACGTGCGCGTGCCGCCAACGCGTTCGATCTCTCCGGTCTCCAGCGCGCGCAGCAGCTTGGCCTGCGCTTCCAGCGCCAGGTCACCCACCTCGTCCAGGAACAGCGTGCCGCCGTCGGCCAGCTCGAGCCGGCCCGTCTTGGTGGCCACGGCCCCGGTGAACGCACCCTTCTCGTAGCCGAACAGCTCGCTCTCCAGCAGGTCCTTCGGGATCGCCGCGCAGTTCAGTTTCACGAACGGGCCGTCGGCACGCTTGCTCAGGGCATGCACGGCGAGGGCGGCGAGTTCCTTGCCGGCGCCGTTCTCGCCCGTGATGAGCACGCGGCCATTGCTCGGTGCGACGCGGCGGATCTGTTCGCGCATGCGCTCGACCGCAGGCGCTTCGCCGACGATGCCGAGCGTGGCCGAGGACGCGGCGCCCTCGGGCGCCGTGGCACCGCGCGCGGTGCGGGCACTGGCAGCGGTCTCCGCGCGCCGCAGTCGCGTCACTTTCACCGCTTCGCGCAACAACCCCAGCAGGTGATCCGGGTCGCGGATCGGTTTCGGCACGAAGTCGAAAGCGCCGCGCTGGCCCGCTTTCACGGCATTCTCGATGGTGCTCTCGCCCGAGACCACGATCACGGCCGTGTCGGGCGCCAGTTCACGGATCCGGATGAGCGCATCGAGCCCGTGCTCGCCCGGCATCGTCAGGTCCAGCAGCACGGCATCCCAGCGCCGCTGCTCGAGCGCCGCGTAGCCCTCGTTGGCGTTGGCCGCCTCACCGACCTCGTGCCCTTCGTCCTCGAGCCAATCGCGCAGCGCGCTGCGGATGCGTGCGTCGTCATCGATGGTGAGCACCGCGAACTGTTCTGGCTGGGGCATTCGGTCTTGCTCCTTGCACGACAGGTCTGGCTGGTTCAGTGGTACGGCCGGTGTGTCGCTTGCGCGTCCTGTCCAGTGTCACCACGACTCGTTCACCCGGACTATTCCGGGTGCATGCTCAGGCCTGCGGTGCTGTCGTCTCGTGCTCCACCAGCGGGATCATGAGCCGCGCAATGGCGCCGCCGCCGTCCCGGTTCAGCAGCGTCACCCGGCCGCGGAGTTGATGGGCAATGTCGCGCACCAGCGACAGGCCGAGTCCGCTGCCGCGATTCTTGTTGCTCACGTAGGGCTCGAACACGCGCGCGGCGATCGCCGGATCGAGCCCGGTGCCCCGGTCACGCACTTCGACCCACGCCTCGTTGCCGTCGCGCCCGGTCTCGAGTTCGACCACGCCGCCTGCCGGACTCGCCTCGCAGGCATTCACCAGCAGGTTATGCAGCGCGCGCGTCAGCAGCAAACGATCCGCGCGAATCGGCAGCGTTGCCAAGCAGGAGACGCGCAGCGTCACGGCCTGCGGCTCGTGCAGCGCGCTCGAAGCGCTCGCCACCGCCGAAAGGTCGAGCGGCTCGTCGCGCGGTTCGGGCAGGCGGGCGTACTGCGAGAACGAGTCGGCGAGCCGCGTCAGTTGGTCGATCTCGTCGAGCATCGCGTCCAGGCTGCGGCGGGCCGGCGCCCGGTCGGCCTCGGGCAGGCGGTCGACGCGCTTCTGCAACACGTGGATCGACAGCGACATCGGTGTCAGCGGGTTCTTGATCTCGTGCGCCAGCTTGCGCGCCAGGTCGCGCCACGCCGCTTCGCGTTCGGCCTTCGCCAGCGCGGCGCGCGCTTCGCCCAGGCGCGACGTCATGGCGTTGAACGACACCGCCAGGGACTTGAGTTCGGTCGCACCCGATTCGGGCATGCGTTCGTGTGTCGCACCGTCCTCGACCTGGGCGAGTGCGTGGGCGAGCCTGGACAGCGGCTGCGTCATGCCGCTCGCCAGCACGCGTGCCAGTAGGGCGGCGCCGATGCCGATCAACAGTGCCATGCCCGCGATGGTGAGCCACACGCGTTCGCGTGCCACCGCCACCAGGACGCCCAGCCGCGCGTAGAACTCGCGCGCCTCGCGCACCTGGCCCAGTTGTTCGAAGTACGCCGGGTTCAGCCACGCGCCGGCGATCAGCACGACACCGTCGCGTACGGGTGCGACCGCGCCCAGCACGCCGCTCGGCGAGCGCACCAGACGGTCGCCGCTCATGGCCGCGGGGATCTCCGAGGCGAGGTCCACCGTGTCCGCCGCCATCACGCCCGCCGGCACGACCGTGGTCACCAGACGCCAGCTGAGCGAGTCGCGTTCGTAGAGTTGCGCGAAGTCGAGCCCGGCCTCGCGCAGGCCGGTGCGCATGCGATCGCGCTGCGCGGGATCGGCGTCGAGTCCCGGCAACTGCGAGGCCCAGGCGTCGGCGCGTGCGACCGCCGAGTTCTCGAGCCGGGTGAGCGTGGTGCGGTTGGTCTCGATGGCGGCTTCGAGCGCGTCCTCGACGCCGCTCTGGTACCAGCGCGAGGTGGCGGCATGAAGCTGCACCTGCGTGAACCATGCGAACACCAGCGTCGGCACCAACGCCAGCGTGAGCAGCGCGAGGAACAGCCTGGTTCTCAGCGTCATGGAGTGGCCTCGGCTTCCCGCCCGGGCGGTGAGGAGACGGTCTGCGGAACGACGGTCTGCAGAGCGACGGTCTGCGGGGAGACCTCATCTACCACAACCACACTACTCGCTGCGGTCAGTCGTCGGTCGTCAGGCCGCCCAGCTGGCCGCACGCCGCCCAGATGTCGCCGCCCTGGGTCTGGCGCACGGTGACCGCCGGGGCCCTGGGGAGCAGGCGATCGACGAAGCGGTCGATGCGGTCCTGCGACGGGCGCTTCCAGTCGAGTCCGGGCACCGGGTTATACGGGATGATGTTGACCTTGCTCGGCAGTTCGCGCGCGAAGCTCGCCAGCCGGTCGGCGTCTTCCATGCTGTCGTTGACGCCGCCGAGCAGCGTGTACTCGAGCGTGACGCGCCGGCCCACGGAGTGACCGTACTCCTTGGCGGCGTCCAACAGCTCGCGGATCGGCCAGCGCTTGTTGACCGGGACGAGTTCATCGCGCAACTCATCGGTGGTGGCGTGCAGCGAGATGGCGAGGCCCAGCTGCAGGTCCAGCTTGGTGAGTTCGCGGATCTGCGGCACCAGCCCCGCCGTGCTCAGCGTCAGGCGGCGTGCGCCCAGGTTCAGGCCGTTCGGATCGTGCAGGATCCGGATGCTCTCGGTGACCGCGGCCATGTTGGCGAGCGGCTCGCCCATGCCCATGTACACGATGTTGAAGCGGTCGTCCCGCCACTGGTGGAACTCGGCCATCGCCATGACCTGCGCGATGATCTCGAACGCCTGCAGGTTGCGCTTCAGGCCCATGAGCCCGGTCGCGCAGAACGAGCACTTGAGCGCGCAGCCCACCTGGCTCGAGATGCAGAACGTCAGGCGCTTGGGCGTGCGCATGCTGACGCTCTCGACGCGCGCGCCGTCGGCAAGACGGAGCACGAACTTGTGCGTGTTGCCGTCGGGGCTCTTGTGCACGGATGCCGTCTCGGGCAGTCCGAAGTCGCAGATGTTGCCCATCGACTGGCGGAACGACAGCGGCAGGTTCGTCATGCCCAGCGGATCATGCACGTGCTTCTGGTAGACCCACGTGTACATCTGCTCGGCCCGGAACCCCGGCACACCCAGACCCTCGAGGTGAGCGCGCAAGCGGTCACGGCTCATCCCATAGAAGCTGGGGCTCGGTCGGGTGGTGATCGGCACGGTCATGGGGCTCACGCTGGGTGGGGGCACGGAACGCTCGGGCTGGCGTTTGGGGCGGGCTTCGGGGCAAGCTTCGGGAGCGCGCCTGCACAGTGTGCGCGACAACAGGGAAGGGTAGCAACCACTCAGGTTTGCAGTCAATCGGATCGCATGGTATGCATACTCATGCAATGAAACTGGATCACTCCCGTCTCCACGACGCTCTGGCCTCGCTCGCGCCGCCCAAGCGCTTCCAACTGCTGCTCCTGCTGCTGGGTGGCGTCGATCGCAGCGTCAGTGCACTGGCGGCGGCCGTGAAGCTGTCGCAGTCGTGCACCAGCCGGCATCTGCAAGCGCTCGAACGCGCCGGCCTGGTGCGGGGAACGCGAGACGGCAAGCGCGTGGTGTTCCGGGCCCTCGCCCGGGACGCTGAAGCTGTCAGGGTCCTGGCAGCGATGCCGGGTGGGGTGGATGAAGGCATGGGTTCGCCGGCGCCTGCAGCGCCCGGGCGGACCGTCTCGGCGGGGGGAACGCGGCCTGCCAGCCGCGGGGCCCCGCCGCCGGGTGCGGCTCGGGTGGTTCCGAGCACGCGGGGACGCTCCGGAGCCCCCAGTGCCGCAGCCCTTCCGGCGGTCGATCGCGAGGCCGGTCCAGCAGCCGTTCCCCCATCTGAGTCCGGCGCCGCGCAAGCCGTCCCCGAATCTGGTAATAAGTCCCCGCTTCCATCGGCGCCGGAGGTCCTGACGCCACGCTTCCGCCGGGACATCGAAGACTACCTTCTCTAGCCCGGACCCGCTCCAGCCTCAACATGGATGGTTCAGAACCTATGCGTGTCGGTGCAATAGATATCGGTTCCAACTCGGTCCGCCTCCTGGTGGCCGAGATCCCGGACGCCGAGCCGTGGGGTCCGAACCTCGAGACCGTGGCGCGAGCGGGCGAGGCCTGCCGGCTGGGCCGTGGCCTGCACGATACTGGCCGCGTCGAGGACGAACTGGTCGAGCGCGCCGCCACGGTCGTGGGGGAGTTCTTCCGCCGTGCCCGGTCGCTCGGGGCGCGCCACATCGTGGCCGCCGCCACCGCGGCGCTGCGTCGCGCCAGCAACGGGGCCACTGCCGCCGAGCGCATCAGTGAAGTCGCGGGAGTGCCGGTGCGCATCCTGTCCGAGGCCGACGAATCGCGGCTCGTGTACCGCTCCGTGGTCATGGGGCTGGGACAGGGCGTGCGCGGCAGCCAGAGTGTGGTCTTCGACCTGGGTGGCGGCAGCACCGAGATCGCGAGCGGCGTGGGCGAGCGGCTCGGCCGCTGGACCAGCCTGCCGTTCGGCGCGGTGACACTCACCGAGCGCCTGCCCGTGAGCGATCCGCCGACCGTTGAGCAGCTGTCCGCCAGCCGTGAATGGGTGCGAAACGAACTTATGCATGGCTGTGCATCTTTCCCGGACCGCATCGCCGTGCTCGCGGGTGTGGGCGGCACGATCACCGTGCTGGCGGCGCTTGACGCCGGCATGACGACCTACGACCCGAGCCAACTCGAGGGCGCGTTCGTGCCGCGCGAGCGCGTTATGGCGCTGGTGGAGCGCTTGGTGTGCTCGACCCATGCCGAGCGCCGGTCCATGCCCATCATGGGTGAGGGCCGCGCGGACATCGTCGGGACCGGGGCGCTCGTCGTGGAGGGCCTGCTCGAACGATTCCAGGCCCCGGGACTCCTGTGTTCGACCCAGGGTCTCCGCTACGGCCTCGCCCGGCTGGCCGCCGAGGAGTGGCGGGCGCTCGGGAGCGCCGGGTAGCGAACACCACAGTCGAACGGCTTCCGCCGCCGAACGGGATCCTGTTCAGAGCGACAGGAGGCGCATGTCCAGCTTTCCTGTCCGCCGCCCGGCGGTTGCCGGGGCACCCTGAAGAATTACCGTTGACGTGTCCTTCACAACGGGCGGATACTCCGGACAGGCAAAGCGGGTCCCCTCGCAAATGACTTCATGCACGTACGGCACCTCCAGCTGGACGGCTGCAACTACTTTTCCACTGAGGGAACCAGTGCCGGAGGATCAGTCATCAACATGATGAATCGAAAGCTCGTCCACCTCTTCACCACTCTCACACTCGCCGCCGTCCTCACGGTGTCGGTCGGGTCTGAGGTGCACGCTGCCCGGCTATCGGTCTTCAAACGGACCGCTACGTCGAGCGTCAGTGCGCCGAAGCCCACGGCTGGCCCGTTGGCGGGCGAACCCGACACGGGGAATCAGGGGCCGCTTCCTCCCAAGGACGGTACCTACCCGACGGGCGGTCAGCTCTCAGCTTGGGCTCAGCGAGTGTCTCCGGTGATCAGGATGTGGATGCGAATCCTGCGCCCCTGAGGCTCTTTCGTGGGGTGAACTGATTCTCGATGAATCTCGGGTGCGCCGGCTTCGAACCGCCGGTGCCACCCACCGGGTCGTGACGTAATCGAGGGTTCGAAAAGTGCCAAGATCCATTCCCCCCGATCCGCATGCAGCGGGAACCCGCAACCGCGGGTGCTCGCAGCATGAAGCGATTGGCGACCTGCACCTGGCAGCCGATGCGTTCGGGAACGCCGTCGAGGCCTACCGAGCGGCATTGGCCGAAACGCCCGCTGGCGCTGCAGCCGACCGCATCCGGTTGCTGCTGCGCATGGCCCGGGCGGAGCAGTTGCGCGGCCGGCCCCAGGATGGGCTGACGAGCGTGCAGGCGGCGCGTGCGATCGCGCGCCGGGTCGGGGATGCCAGACTCAACGCCTTCGTCGCGGGTGGCATGGCGGTGCTGCAGACCGAGATGGGCTCGCCCCGGCGTGCGCTGCGCTATGCCGCCTACGGTTATCGTGTGCTGCGCGACACCAACGAGCACGATGCGGTCGCGCAGATCTCGCTGTCCATGGGGCTCGCGCTCGCACGCAGCGGCCAGCCCCAGAAGGCGATCGACTGGCTGCAGAGCGCCGCGGCCATGTATCGCCGCGTCGACAACGCCGACGGTCTGGTGAGCGCGCTCAACAATCTCGGGTTGGTGTACAAGAACCTGCGGGAGTGGCGCGAGGCGACCCGTTACCTCGAGCAGGCGCTCGAGATCGACGAGCGCAAGGGCCTGTTCGCCCGCATGCGCGGTCATCACCAGAACCTCGGGCTCATCCGCTTCCGGCTCGGCCAGTGGGAACTCGCCGAGGAGCACTTCCGGCAGTCGATGCGCATCTCGCGGGAGATCTCGCATGCCGGTGGCGAGGCGAGCGCGCTGCTCGCGCTCGGCATGCTCGCACGCCGCCGCCGCCAGTTGGACCGCGCCGAGGACTGCTATCGTCAGGCGCACGATCTGGCCACGCGCTCGGGCGCGCGCCGCGAGGCCGAACTGTCGCTGGAGTTCCGCGCCGAGGTCGAGCTCGATCGCGGCAATGGCCCGGCCGCCCTGGCGCTCATCGAGCCGACGCTCGAGGAAGCACGCGCCAAGGCTCCCAACGGCGACGTCGTGATGGAGCTGACCATCCGGCTCGGCATGGCGATGCGCATGGTCGGCCGCAATGACGAGGCGCAGACGCAGCTCCTGCGCGGGCTCGCCATGGCAGAGGCCGCGGGCGACCGCATCGAGCACTCGATCGCACTGCGCGAACTCGCGCGTCTGGACGCCATCAAGGGCCACGCCAGCGGCATGGAAGCGCGCCTGCGCGCCGCCGCGGTCGTGTTCGAGCAACTGGGCGAGCTCTACGAACTGGCCACCACGCTGGCCGCCTGGGCCGAGAACCTGGCGCTCATGTCGTCGAGTGTGCGCAGCCGCCTGGCCATCGAGCCGATCGCGGATTCGTCGCGCCGAGCGGCACTCATCTTCCGTCAGCTGAACGTCGTCCCGCTCGCGGCCGAGGCGCTGTTGTCGCTGGCCCGGCTCGAGAGCGAGCGCGAGCGCTACGATCAAGCGCTGTCGCTGCTCGAGCAGGCCGAACTGTGGCTGACCGAGAGCAACGACCCCGAGGCCGAGGGTCGCGCGGTGACGCTGCGGCGCGACATCGAACAGCAGTACGTCGCGGTGTCACTGTCCACGTGCAACGAGTTCCGTGCGCTCGAAGAGGCGAACCGCCTGTTCCGCGAGACCGCCGACATCGACGGACTGCTGGCGCAGATCGTGAAGCTCGCGGTCGAGCATGCCGGTGGTGATCGCGGTTTCGTGGCGTTCACCTCGGCTCCCGGCCGGCTCGATGTCGTCGCGCAGCACGGCCTGGGTCGTGACCGCGCGCGCCGCATGCTGCGCGTCATGGAGTCGACCGCGGGCAACCGCATGGCCGAGAACGGTCCGGTGTTCTCCAGCCGTGTTGCCGCCGACCCGCGATTCACGGTCGCGCTCGCCGATGCGCTCGAGGGCGTCGGCTCACTGGTGTGCGTGCCGCTCAACTTCCCGTCGCAGGCCGTCGGCCTCGTGTACGTTGACCGCCTGAACGACAACCTGCTCGGCGCGTTCAAGCAGCGCGAGCTCAACCTGCTCGCGGTGCTCGCGAACAGCGCCGCCGTGGCCGTGGTCGAAGCGCAGCGCAGCCGGTTGCTGGCCGAGAACCAGCAACTGCGTGACCAGCTCCGGCCGACGCCCGGCACCGAGCGCATCGTCAGCCAGTCGCGCGAGATGGGCAGCATCATGCAGTTGCTGCGCAAGGTCGCGGACAGCTCGGCCACCATCCTGTTCATGGGCGAGACCGGAACCGGCAAGGGCATGTTCGCCCAGGTCGTGCACGAGATCTCGAACCGTCGCGACCGGTCGTTCGTGCAGGTCAACTGCGCGGCACTCCCCGAACACCTGCTCGAGTCCGAGTTGTTCGGCTACGTGCAGGGCGCGTTCACGGGCGCGAATCGCGACAAGGCCGGACTGTTCGAGGAAGCCGCTGGCGGCACCATCTTCCTGGACGAGATCGAGAAGGTTCCCGAGGCCGTGCAGGCCAAGCTGCTGCATGTCCTGGACCGCGGCGAGATCCGCCCGGTCGGCGCGACGCGTACACGCAAGGTCGAGGCGCGCGTCATCTGCGCGACCGGCGGCGACCTGCGCGAGCGCATCCGTGAAGGGCGATTCCTCGAGGATCTCTATTACCTGCTCAACGACATCACCGTGCGCGTGCCCTCGCTGCGCGAGCGACGCGAGGACATCCCGGTGCTGGCGCAGCACTTCCTGGCGCTGTACTCGAAGCAGATGGACAAGCCGGTGCGTGGCTTCGCGCCCGACGTCATGCGGCTGTTCCTCGAGAACGACTGGCGCGGCAACGTGCGCGAGCTCGAGAAGACCGTGAAGCGCATGGTCGTGCTCGCGGACGAGGGCGACACGCTCGGCCTCGATCTGCTGCCAGCCGAGATGCGCGAGGCTCAGGTGGAATCACGCGCGAACGGCAGCACGAACGGGCATGCCCCGCACAACCGTGCGGATGCCGCAGCGACCGTGGCCAGCCGCGGACGCACGCTGCGCAGCAGTGTCTCCGAGCTCGAAAAGCGGGTCATTGCCGACGCACTCGAGCGCTGTCACGGCAACAAGGCACGCGTCGCGCGCGAACTGGGGCTCAGCTATCCGACGCTGCTCGGCCGCATCCGGACCTACGGACTCGAGGGGTCGCATTCATAAAAATTGTTCACAGGTGACACTGGAAAAAACTTTTATATACACATCGGCCCCGCGCAACGACTTAGCTGCGCGGGGCCGATGCGTTGATAATACTTTGCTATATCTGGCGAGTTTCGGGGTCCGGATCACGGGCGCGGTGGGGCCAACGGCTGGTGCGGTGCTGTAGCGCTACCAACGACTTATGGGTTTGTTCTCGAAGTGTGCGGCGATTGGCACGCAGGGTGCACTGGTTATCAGGCGGAGGGGGGGACCTCCAAGCCGTAAGCAGCGAAATCGCAGCATCGGCGAAACACCGCCGCGAAGCATCGCAGGACATCTGAGCTAGCCGGTTCGTCGGAGGCCGGTCGAGGGTACGAGCCCCGTCCTTAACTGACAACGCATCGGCTTCTACGACCGGCTAGCTTGGACCATTTCAACACCCGATCTTTCGAAGTCCTCCGCGAGATGGAGGGACGGCTCTCGTCTGGACCGCATGTAGAACCCGGTCAGCGGTTCAGGCTCACAGAGATCCATCTCCGGAGGTTCTTTCGGACACCGGTCGGTCGCGAGGTAGGCCAGCACTGGGGGATGTCCAGGCCCAAGCCGCGACGCAGCAGTACCGGTGTCCATCTTCAGCCGGTGTAGCGCCCGTCACACACCTGAGTCTGTGGCGCACACCGCACCGCCGCCGGGGTCGCTCTCCGGCGGCGGTTTTTTTGCGTGATGAGTCCGCAAAACGCCCGGTTTTCGCGCATAATCGGCTACCCGGGTCCGCCGCATCCGCCGAGTTCCGCGTGTGGCACGCCGGTTGCGCTGGTCACGGGGGTGTCCCGCAGTTCGTGTCCCGTCCGTCAGGAGGAGCACATCCCATGCGTAAGGCGATCCCGATCCTGGTGCTGCTCGCCGCCTTCGGTCTGGCCGGGTGCGACGGCACGACCACGGCGCCCCGCGACGTGACGCCGCCCGCCGCCCCGCGCGGTCTGTCCAGCGTCACCGGCGATGGCCAGGCGCGTCTGCAGTGGCTCGCGAACACCGAAGCCGATGTGGCGGGCTACCGGCTCTACCAAGCGCCATGCGCGACCGGGACGAGCTGCCCGTTCGATCGCATCGGCACCACGTCGGCCACTCAGTTCACCGTCTCCGGCCTCGCCAATGGCGTGACGCGCTACTTCGCCGTGGCCGCGGTCGACCGCGCCGGCAACGAGAGCCAGCTCACCGTCGAGGATGTCTTCGATACGCCGCGCCCGCAGGGCAGTGGCACGCTCGGCAACTTCGTCAATGCCACCGCGGGCGCCGGCTGGGACTTCTCGGCATTCAGCGCCAAGTCGTCCAGCGACCCCACCATCGACATGTTCTTCGGTTACAACGGCAGCGTGCACCAGATGTTCACACCTGACGTCAATACCGACATCCAGGATGCCGGCTACTCCTCGAGCCTCGATGCCGTCGACTTCGCGCCCAATGCCGGTTGGTCGCCCACCGGCACGGCCGAACTCATCCCGGGCCACTGCTACATCGTCTGGACCCGTGACGACCACTACGCCAAGTTCCGGGTCACCGGGCTGTCCGGCGCCCTGGTGAGCTTCGACTGGGCCTACCAGACCGCGCCCGGCAATCCCGAGCTGCATGCCCGCCGGGCGCGCCCGGACTCGCCGACGCCGCGCGCCGTGGCCTGGATCCGCTAGTGTCTCGTCCCAGAAGTCCTGTGCATGAATCGGCGAGCAATCGTGGCTGCTGGCAAGGCGCGACGACGAAGCTGTATCCGGGAGATACGTCGAGGAGGAGCAAGACCCACGCTTCGCGCGGGTACCCCGCCAGC
>JANMAX010000303.1:0-3653 GCA_031360075.1 bacterium
AGTGGGCGCCCCCACTTCTGGCCCTCTGTGACCCGCCCGGGCCGATCAACGGCGACGACCTCTCAGGGATTGCTTGCGATCCCGCGCGTGGGAGTCTCTATGTCACCACGACCGAAGGGGAGATTCCCTCTCAGTTCACGACCACCTCCTCGATCCGCCTCGCCCGTTCACTGGACAACGGATCGTCCTGGGAGCTTCCACTGCGCCTCGGCACACCCTTCGGGATGGGCTCGAGTCTGGCGGTTGGTCCCGACGGGACCGTCTACCTGAGCTGGGTGGATTACTCGCTCCAGAGCGTGATGTTCACCCGCTCGACGGACTTCGGTGCGACGTTCAGCCCTGCCACGGTTGCGAGCCCGATGCTCGACAACCTCGCCATGCTGCCGATCGGCTGGCAGCGCCGTGGGTTTCCGCCTAGGACCCATCCCTACACCGAGTACTACGGGGGCGCTTTCGCGCCGAACTTCCCGTCGCTGGCGGTGGACCGCGGTGCGGGTCCGCAGCGCGGCACGCTGTACCTGGTCTGGTCCGAGTACGCCGAGGGCACGCTCGCGCCCATCAGCAGTTCCATCCCCGACCGCGGCAACAACGACACATTCGACACCGCGCAGCCGATCCCGCTCGACTGTGGTGTGAGTGGTTCTACCGACAATGCCCATGGGGGCATGGACTTTGAAGACTACTATGTGTTCGACGGCGTGGCGGGCGAGAATCTCCAGCTTGCTGCGACCGGCTCCCCGATGGGTCTTAACCTGATCGTTGAGTCGGCCAGCGGCACAAGAGCCACCGCGGTCGTCTTCAACCTGACCTCGTCGCTGTCCGGTTCGAACAAGCCGGCGTACATCACGCTGCCGCGTACCGGACGCTACTTCGTCCATGCCGTGGGCACCGCCCTCGGGGGTTCCTACCAGTTCACGCTCCGTCACTGGACACCCTCGGCTGGCTCCGTCTCGCGCGACATGCGCGACATCGTACTGGTGCGCTCCATAGATGGCGGTCAGAGCTGGTCGCCGCGGATGCGCGTCAACCACGACGCGCCCGGCACGGACCAGTCGCAGCCCAATGTCGCGGTGGACGACAACGGCCGCGTTTACGTGGCGTGGTATGACCGCCGCAACTCTGCCGATGGGACCGATGTGGATGCCTACGCCTGTGTCTCCGACGACGGTGGGCGCACGTTCGGACCCGACCTGCTTTTGTCGAGCCGCTCCAGCAACTGGGCCGCCACGCACCCAGCGTTCGAGAACCCCACGCTCGGCCTTGAGATCGGCGATCGCATCGCACTGGCGGCCGGCACGGACTACGCAGTCGCCGCGTGGTCCGACCTGCGCGACTGGCCGAACCGGAAGGACGTGTACGCCGCGCGCATCGTGGAGTTGCCCACGGCCACCGAAGTGGTCTCGGACTTGACGGCCGAACCTGCGGCAGATGGCGTGCGCCTGCGCTGGCTCGTGAACGACGCACGTGGGGTGAGCGCTTTGCGGTTGTTCCGCTCGGAGGCCGGTGGAGCCGAACTGGCGCTGGGCACTTCGGATGAGCCGCCTACAGGCGACGGCCGGGCCGAGTCGCTCGACGCCACGGCCGAGCCCGGGCATGACTACGACTACCGCCTGCGCGTCAGCACCATGGCCGGTGTGCGCTGGCTGGGACCGGTGTCGGTGCGAGTGCCCGCGCGCATCACCGCACTGGCGTGGCGTGCGGCGTGGCCGAATCCGTTCGCTCGCACGACGCGCATCAAGCTGGCGGTGCCACGCGCGGCCGACGGCGCGGTGCGCGTGTACGACGTGCAGGGTAAGGAAGTGCGCACGTTGGCTGCAGGACGGTTCGAACCCGGCGAGCGCGAACTGGCGTGGGACGGACTCGACAAGAGCGGCGCTCCGGCCGCAGCCGGGATCTACTTCGTCGCCGCGAGCGTGGGGAGCGAGAACGTGCGGATGCGTGTCGCGCGGGTGCCGTAGTGAACACACTCACGACGCGTCCGCAGTTCTGTGGCGGCGACGGCGGCGGCGAGGGCATCATCCTGCACGCCATGACACCCGCGACCGGTGGCGCACCCATCGCCGGCCTGCGGCCCTCTGGCGGACTGCCGGGGCAGTCGACCGGAGACATGCTGTTCCCCGGAGCTGCGCTCGACTCGCTGACCACCGACGCGCTGTGGCTGGCGGCCGCACCCCCGGTCACCGCTGGCATGCGCACAGCAAGGCTGCGCACGGGCAGCCGCCGCGGACTCTCGCTCGATCGCGTGCGACTGTTGGCGGTGGATCACGTCGCCGGCACCGAAGCCGTCGCCGCCACGGACGGCCGCATGCTCGCCGGCACCCGTCTTGCGCTCGATGCCGCACACGACTCGCGGGGAGCGGAAGTCACGACACGGCTGACCGGCCTCGGGCCCGAGCCGTTATACGCGGACTCCGGCGAAGTGATCACGCTGAGTCTGCCGGCTGCGGACAGCGCCGGAGACCTGCTGCTGCTGGAGACTTCCGGCGGCGGACCAGACGAAGGCGGCTTGGTCGTGGAGTCGCGGACTGCTGGCGCGGCCTGGGCGCCATTGGCACGGATCCATCCTCGGCGGCACGCGGGAACACATGCAGTACCGCTGCAAGGCGACCCCGAACTCCGGCTGCGGTTCGAGGCCGCAAGCATCGTGCGATTCGCGGGCCGGCTCGTGGGAGCGTCGCTGGCCTCGGTCGCGACCGCACCACTTTTCGCTGCTGGAGCATCCAGCGGTGATCAGACCGACGCGGCTCGGATGTTGGATGGCACTGACGCCGTGGTCCCCGCGCGCGACACGCTATCGTTGGCGTTCACCGACGTGGCTGAGGCGCCCGGACTGGCCCGTGACTGGTGCCTGTTATTGGACGGCGCACCGCTCGCGGTCGAAGTGGCGGCGGCGAGAGCGCGATACGTTGGACCGCCACCTGCATCAGCGGGTCCCGGCTTCGCGTTGCTCCCGAACGTCCCGAACCCGTTCTCCGGGGCGACGCGGTTCATGTTCGACCTGCCGCATGCGGGCGTGGCTCGCCTGGAGGTCTTCGACGCACAGGGGCGCCGCGTGTGGTCGCAGAGCGAGCATCGTGCGGCGGGCCGACACACGGTGGAGTGGTCGCTGCGTGACAGTCGCGGCCGCAATCTGGCCCCCGGGATCTACAACTACCGGCTCGCCGCAGGTGGCCAGAGTGCCACGCGCAAGATGGTGGTGATGCCATGAGGCACGATACGGTCGTACGCAGCGTGGGGCTGCTGCTTTGGCCCGTGCTTTATATCGTCCTCGGGAGCTTTCTCATTCCGGCGGCAGACTGCCAAGCGGCGGTCGTGCTGCCAGACGTTCGGACGTCGGGACCGGAGGGCGGACAGGCACCGTCCATCAGCGCGGCCGGGAGGTTCATCGCCAGTTCCTGGGTCGCACCAGCCATCCCCGGAATCGGGGTTGGATACGCCTATTCCACTTCGGCGGGGGCTGCATGGACCTACGAGACCGGCCTGCCCGTCGACCCTCCTGACAGCCAGGCGCTTCCCCCATCTGCGATTGCAGTGAGCCCTGGGGGCGGAACCTATCTCGTCACTGACTACGGACCGCTCCAGTTCTTCCGGGGGTCTGGAACGCTCCCGATCCAGTGGGCACCCCCCGTGCTCGCGTTGCCCTATCAGGCCCC
>JANMAX010000305.1:0-1558 GCA_031360075.1 bacterium
GCGTTCACGCCGCGCATGGCCGAGGCGCACTACCAGCGCCTGTTCGTGCACGGCGCGCGCTGGGCCGCGGAGCACTTCGGCGAGGAACTGGGCGTGCTCGCTCCCGGCGCGCCCGCCGACCTCGTGATGCTCGACTACCGGCCGGCCACGGAGCTCTCGAACCGGACGTTCTCGCACCACTTGTGGACCGGGCTGCTGCGTGCCAGCGTCTCGGGCGTCATGGTCGCGGGCCATGTCGTGATGGACAACGGCGTGCTCGTGACCGTCGACGAGCGCGAGGTCGCGACGCGCGCGCGGGAGTGCGCCGCGCGGCTGTGGAAACGCATCGGGTGAGCCGGGCGGCCTCGCCGCGGGCGTGAGCGGCGCGGTGCGCAACGCCCACCGGCGCGCACCCGAACACCCTCCGGCCCACTTGCCCGGCCGTCGTGCCCGGCGCATCGTCCGCACCATGGAAGAACGCCCGCACAGGCCTTGGTTCCAGGACGGCATGCCGTGGTGGGCGTGGGCATTCCTGCTGCTCACGCGGCTGGCCATGCTGCTCCCCATGGTGCTGCTCGCAGCCGGGCTGTGGTGGTGGTCGCACGGCGGCGCGCGCCAGGCGCCCGGGCTCATCAAGCGCGCGGCGCAGCACATGCACGCGCTGTCGGACTCGCTGTTCGGGAGGTAGGCCTGGGGCCCCCCGCGTGTCTGGATCGCGAGGCACGACTCCGAAAACAGGAGCGCGTCGATCGAGTTCGGGGCGCGGACCCGGCGCTTCACGACTCCGTGGCATCGGATGTGCCCCGCGCGGTACCATCGTTTGGTTCGTTCCCACGCTACCGGAGGCTTCAGGCCGTGTCCCGACCGATCTTGCCGCGCCACATCCGCGTCTTCGTTCCCGTGCTCGGCCTGGCCATACTGGTCGCCGCGAGCTACGCCGAGCCACCGGTGAAGCAGCCGCGGCTCGAGGACTTCATCGCCGAACCCGGCACCACGACGGCGTTCAAGCCATTCATGTTGCACGCTGACATGTGGCTGGGACTGGACCGGCGCGAGAAACTCGACACGATCGTGTTCGTGATCGACAACGGCGCGCGCGTTTGCCAGGTGCTGAAGCGCGACAGCTTGTGGGCCGTGGACTATACGTGGGTGTACCCGCACTCGGTGCTGCCGCCGCGTTGGTACGACGCGCGCACGCTCATTCGTACCGGGGACTCTCTGGCCGTTCCCGACACCGCCGACATCAAGCTGACGTTCGGCACGCTGCGCGTCGGCGTGCACGCGGGCGCCGCGGCGCAGGCGGAGGCCGAGGCCTACCGGCTGTGGCCCACCGAGATGCCGCCGGGGCTGCGCGGCCGGCTCAAGGTGAAGCTGGAGCGCGCGAAGCGAGCGTTGCTGGGCTTGAAGGACACCGAGCCGCTGCCCGAGGACTTGAAGAAGTAGCCTTCGTGGGACATGTGGCGGAGCGGCCGCCGGGACGAGTGTCTCGTGCAAGCGAGAGGGCCGGCCCAACGGGCCGGCCCATAGCGTTTAATACACAGCCCCCCCACGGCGGCAGCGCTAGAAACGCATGCCCACC
>JANMAX010000310.1:0-4008 GCA_031360075.1 bacterium
CGATCGAGACCGCTCGCTGGAGCGGGCGCGCCGCCGCATGGTGTGCAGCGCTGCTCGGTGTGCTTGCAGGCGCCGGCCACGCGCAACCGGTGAACGTCGGGCTCTCGCTGGGCTGGGATGACTGCCGGTCGTCGCCCGGTGCGGGGAGCGTGAACCGGCGGTTCGGTTGCGGTGTCGCGCTGCTCGACATGCCGTTGTTCCCGGCCGTCCGGCTGGCGGATCCCATCGACAGCGTGCTCTCGGTGGAACTGGTCATCGATGTCGATGTCGCGACCGATGTGCTGCCGTCGTGGTGGCACATGGAGCCGGGCGGCTGTCACTCGAGTCCGTCGGGCTGGGGGGCAGGGCTTGCCACCACGGCGTCCTGTGCTGACGCATGGGCGGGCCAGGGCTCGGCCTCGATCCAGGGCTGGCTCCCGGGCACTCCCGGCGGCGCGCCCATGCACGGCAGGCTGCTGGTTGCGGTCGGGACGCTTCCGGGCATGCTCGCCACGCTGCCGGCGGGTGACGCGCTCGCGCTCTGCCGTCTGGCGCTCAGAGGTGACAACACTTTAACCTGCTCGGGGTGTACAATTCCGGCTTGTCTCGTGTTCAATTCCATCATCATCCGCCGTCTGCCCGGCAGTTCCCCCGAGGAGATCATCATCTCCAACGAGGAGAGCGTCGGCTCGGCCCACGTG
Source organism: bacterium (assembly GCA_031360075.1). Classification (GTDB taxonomy): domain Bacteria; phylum Eisenbacteria; class RBG-16-71-46; order RBG-16-71-46; family RBG-16-71-46; genus JAIOPA01. Next base: position 681 of record JANMAX010000310.1, read on the forward strand.
TTCTGGCAGGATGGCACGGGCGCCGATTGCCAGGCGGTCCCGACCCGTCGCTCCACGTGGGGCGCGGTCAAGTCGCTTTATCGCTGAGCCCCGGAGTCCCGGAGCCCCGAGTCCCGGAGCCCCGAGTCCCAGAACGCCTGAGTCCAAGAGTCCCGGGCCCCAGAGCTCCTGAGTCCAAGAGCCCAAGAGCCCCAGAGCCCAAGAGCCCCAGAACCCCAGAGCCGCGCACCAGCACAAGCCGTCACGACCGTCCCGCCTTGAGCCGCCGGTAGGCGCCAGGGCCCCATGCTGCGTTCCGCCCCCCCAGGGGCCTGCAAGCGACCCCAGTCGCGGGATCCCATGACACCGTTCGGCACTCTCACCCCACTGCTCATGGCGGTCACGTTGTCGTTCGCATCGGCTGCGCGTGCCGAGGACGCGCCAGTCCCACCCCAGCCAGCGCCCCATCCGGCCACCGGTTTCGTGGACCGCGTCGCACGCACCGATACCAGTGCGATCCCGACCAGCGACTCGCTCGTGGCGCAACGCCGTGCGGTGATGGGGAACTACCAGCACCTGCTGGACCAAGCCGACAGCGCGCTCAAGGCGCGCGGGGGGTCGCACGCCGAGAACGCGCAACTGTTCCTGTCGTGGGGCGCGCCCTGGGGCATGCCGGGCGCGCGCTCGGCGCTCACGCCCGCGTGCGCCGACACCGCGGCCATCGACACGCTCTACCTGGCGTTCTACCCCGGGCGCGAGTCCAGGCAGTTCACGGGCTTCTCGGCGGTGCTCGACTTCCACTCGGTCTCGGCCGACACGCTGGGCTCGTGGTGGCACATGGAGAGCAAGGGGGGCGAGAACGGCGGCAACCTGCAGGTCGAGTTCGGTCCGTCCGCCACCATACCCGGCCGGCAGGCGTGGACCAAGGGCGGGCAGGGCTTCTCGCTGCTCGAGCGCACGCCCACCAACATGCGCATGCGCGTCCTGTTCGCCGTGAGTCTCGATCAGGCCGGCCCCATCGAGGCCGCGGCCAGCTACACGCTGTGCCGCGTGCTCGTACGCCACCGCCGGGCGGGCCGGCTCGCCGGCTGCGGTCAGCCCGTGTGCGTCGAACTCGCGAGCGCCAAGCTGGGCTTCGCGCTCAAGGACGAACCCGAAGTGCGGCGCGGTGAGCGCTTCGTGACCTACGGCTCGGGGGCCAGGGGCTGCGAACCCCTGCGCGGCCTGCGGCCGCCCGCGTGGCAGCCGCACAAGTAGCGCTCACGCGTGGCGCACCGTCACGCAGAAGCCCCCGACCGCGCAATGGGTCGGGGGCTTCGGTGTATCGCACGGCGGGCAGGAGCGCTGTTCGGGCCGCCCGGCTCACCCGCAAAGCCAGACCAGCCGCACGACCACTGCACTTCCAGTCGCTCAGTCGCTCGCGGGATCCACGAGCCGGATCTGCATGAGGCGCTCGGGGAACATCTCGATCCTGTAGCGCTGGCTCAGCCGCTCGATCATTGCCTGGAGCGCGGCATCTTCCTTCTCGTTCTGCAGCGACTCGGCGATGAGCGCGTCGGACTCCTCGAACGACAACTGGCGCCCGCCATCGAATTTCAGCAGTTGGAGGACGATGTAGTCGCCGTGGCGGTCGGGGCCGCGCACCTGGATGTCCCCGGGGCGCATCTCCTCGAACAGCGCCTTCTGGTAGGCCCCGTGCTCGTCCTGGCGGCGGTGCTGGATCGTGCCCGACTTCAAGCCCTTGAGCGAGTCGGCTTCGATGATGGCGGTCGCCTTGATGCCGGCCTTGAGCATGCGCTCGACCGAGTCGGCGCCGGCCTTGGACGGGCGGTAGATCCCGGCGTAGTCCACGGAGGGGTAGGTGAAGAACTTGGGCAGGTTCTTCTGGTAGTAGGCCTGGCGCTCGTTCTTGGGCGTGAACGTGCGCGACGCGACCGAGTCCTGGTACATGTGCTCGACCATCAGCTGCTCGAGCTTGCGCTGCATCGGGACCGTGACCAGCGGGTCCTGCTCGAGGCCGACCCGCGCGCCGTATCCGGCGATGAACGGCTCGAGCGCGACGCTCTCGACGAACGCCAGGACCAGCTCCATGCGCGTGAGCGAGGGGCGCATGACCGGCGGGATGTCGCTGTACGCATGCACCAGGTCGCCGATCGAGAACCGGCCGCCGTTGTCCCAGCGGGCGATCACGCGAGCGGTGTCCACCGGGGCGAATTCGGGCATGGCGCCATTGATCTCGAACGTGGTGGCGCTGCCCTCCTTCGTCACGCTCTTGGTCTCCACGAAGCTGCGCGACGCCAGCTCCGCGTTCGCCGTGTCGTAGACCACGCCATGCTGGAGGCGGATGACCGCCATGAGCCTGGCGCTGCGATCGGACTGCCGGATGCTCTTGATCAGCTCGCGGATGGGGCGACGCATCATCTCGATGCCCGGCACCTCGTAGGCCTGGCGCTCGATCGACTGCACGATGTGCCAGCCTTCGGAGGTCTGGAACGGGACGGACGTCGCGCCGGGCTTGAGCGGGTAGGTGTAGTAGACGATCTCCGGGGCGAGCTTGTCGGGCGTGGTCCAGCCCAGGTCGCCGTTGGGGCCGGCCGTGTTCCTGGCCAGCGAGTACTTCTGCACGGCGGCGGTCCAGGTGATCCGCCCCGAGAGCAGTTCGCGACGCACGAGTTCGGCGGCGTTCCGGTCGGGCAGCAGGATGTGGCGCAAGTGCTGCTTGTACTTGTAGGCCGCGTACATGTCACGCACTTCGGCGTCGGTCACCACGACCGAGTCCGCGACGACACGGGCGTACACCGCCGTGGTGAGCGAGCGCGAGCGTTCCTCGCGCAGCGCGATGCGGTCCTCGAATCGCTGCGGGCGGTTCTGGGCCAACGCGGTCATGCCGAGGATGTCGCGATTGCGCAGGGTCGTGAGGAACGTGTATCGCCCCGCGCTGTCCTGCATCGGACGGAACTCGGGATAGGACGCGTACCATTCGCGGATGAAGTCCCGGGCCGTGGTGACGCGGTCGCCCACGCGCATGATGACCACCGAGTCCGCAAGGAACTGGCCGGTGTCCGGCTCGCCGTTGATCCAGCCGCGCAGCTTGGGACTGTGGAAGTTCTGCGGCGTCAGCTTCACGGGCGCGGCCGCGCCGGCGGCGGCTGCGCTGGCGAGCGTTGCGCTGGCGAGCGTTGCGACCGACAGCAGGCCGGACAGGCACATCAGGGAGACGCGGGACAGCGGGCGCTTCATGGAGGCCTCGGTCATGGTTTCGCGACAGCGTGCGATCGATTCGGGGGGCGTTCGCGTCGGAGTGGCGTGAGCCACGGTATGTGGCCTATGAGCCTAGGAGGGCGCTGTG
>JANMAX010000322.1:0-4689 GCA_031360075.1 bacterium
GTCGGCGCCGAGCGCATGCTGGGTTATACGGCCGCGGAGGTGATGAACAAGATCACGCCGGCCGACATCTCCGATCCGCGTGAAGTCATCGTCCGCGCCAAGGCACTGAGCGCCGAGCTCGGCACGCCGATCACGCCGGGCTTCGAGGCCCTGGTGTTCAAGGCGTCGCGCGGCATCGAGGACATCTATGAGCTGACCTATATCCGGAAGGATGGCAGCCGCTTCCCGGCGGTGGTCTCGGTCACCGCGCTGCGCGATCCTCGGGACGGCATCATCGGCTACCTGCTCATCGGCACCGACAACACCGCGCGCAAACAAGCCGAAGAGGCCTTGCTCAAGGCGGGGGCGTTGCAGAGCGCGATCTTCAACAGCGCCAACTTCTCGAGCATCGCCACCGACGCCAAGGGTGTCATCCAGATCTTCAACGTCGGCGCCGAGCGCATGCTGGGCTACTCGGCCGCCGAAGTCATGAACAAGATCACCCCGGCCGACATTTCCGATCCGCAAGAGGTCATCACGCGCGCCAAGGCGTTGAGCGCCGAACTCGGCACGCCGATCACGCCGGGCTTCGAAGCCCTGGTGTTCAAGGCGTCGCGCGGCATCGAGGACATTTATGAGCTGACCTACATCCGCAAGGATGGCAGCCGCTTCCCGGCGGTCGTGTCGGTCACCGCGCTGCGCGACGCCGAGGACGGCATCATCGGCTACCTGCTGATCGGCACCGACAACACGGCACGCAAGCAGGTGGAAGCCGAACAGCAGAAACTCGACCAGCGGTTGCGCGAACAGCAGTTCTACACGCGCTCACTGATCGAGTCCAACATCGACGCGATCATGACCACGGATCCGGCCGGCATCATCACCGACATCAACCGCCAGATGGAAGCCCTCACCGGATGCACGCGTGACGAGCTGATCGGTGCGCCGTTCAAGAAGTTCTTCACCGACCCCGGGCGTGCCGAGGCGGCCATCAAGCTGGTGCTGAGCGAACGGAAAATCACCAATCACGAACTCACCGCGCGCTCCACGGATCAAAAGGAAACCGTGGTGTCGCTGAACGCGACCACGTTCTACGATCGCGACCGGAAGCTGCAGGGCGTCTTCGCCGCCGCACGCGACGTCACCGAGCGCAAACGCCTGGATCAGGTGTTGCAGGAGAAGAACGTCGAACTGGAGAGCGCCCGGTCCGTGGCGGAGACCGCCAGCCTCGCCAAGTCGGACTTCCTCTCGAGCATGAGCCATGAGCTGCGCAGTCCCCTCAATGCGATCCTCGGGTTCGCCCAGCTCATGGAGTCCGAGGTCCCACCGCCGACGACCGGCCAAGGGGAGAGCATCTCCCAGATCCTGCAGGCCGGCTGGCACCTGCTGCGACTCATCAACGAGATCCTCGACCTCGCCAAGGTCGAGTCCGGGCAAGTGCCGCTGAGCGTGGAACCGGTGTCATTGGCCGACGTCCTGCTCGAAAGCCAGTCCATGATCGAACCGCTGGCACAACAGCGTGGCATCACGCTGAGCTTCCCGGCGCCGGATGTCCCGTACTTCGTCAAGGCCGACCGGACGCGGGTCAAGCAGGTGCTCATCAACCTGTTGTCGAACGCGGTCAAATATAATCATGAGCATGGCACGGTCGAAGTGCGCTGCACGACCGATGTGCCGGAGCGCATCCGCATCAGCATCGTGGACAGCGGTGCCGGGCTGCCCGCGGAGCAGATCACGCAGTTGTTCCAGCCGTTCAACCGGCTTGGACAGGAGGCTGGCACCGAGGAGGGCACCGGTATCGGGCTGGTCGTCGCCAAGCGGTTGGTGGAATTGATGGGCGGCACGATCGGCGTGGAGAGCACGGTCGGGACCGGCAGCGTGTTCTGGTTCGAGCTTGTCATGGACCACGAGTCACGCCACCTCCCCGAGGAAGTCGAGGCCGCGGCAGCAGCCGATTCGCAGGGGACACGCCGGGCAGGGCCGCACACGCTGCTTTACGTCGAGGACAATCCGGCGAACCTGAGACTGGTCGAGCAGATCATCGCGCGCCACCCCGAGATACAACTGTTGACCGCTGTGAACGGAACCAGCGGCATTGAAGTCGCCCGCGCTTCACAGCCGGATGTGATCCTGATGGACATCAACCTGCCGGGCATCGATGGGTTCGAGGCCCTGAGCCTCCTGCGTGCGGACCCCGCCACCGCCCACATTCCCGTCATCGCGGTCAGCGCCAACGCCATGCCGCTCGATATCGAGAAGGGGCTCAAGGCGGGGTTCTGCAGATATCTCACCAAGCCGATCAAAGTGAAGGAGTTCATGGAGGCAGTCGACGTGACACTCGAGCTGGCGGCAAAGGGCCCCGCGGACCGGACCGCGTTCCATACATGATCACCGCAAGCGACATCCTGCAGGCCAAGATCCTGGTCGTCGACGATCTTCCCGCCAACGTGCTGTTGCTCGAGAAGATGCTGCGCAGCGCCGGCTATGTTTCCATCACCACGACCATGGATCCGGCCGCGGTCACCGAGCTGCACCGGAGGAACCGCTACGACCTGATCCTGCTCGACCTGCTCATGCCCGGCATGAACGGTTTCCAAGTCATGACCAGCCTCAAGGAGATCGAGGCCGGCGGCTACCTGCCCGTCCTCGTGATCACCGCCCAGCCCGGACACAAGCTGCACGCTCTCGAGGCGGGCGCCAAGGACTTCATCAGCAAGCCGTTCGAGCTGGCCGAAGTGCTCGCGCGCGTTCGCAACATGCTCGAGGTCCGGCTGCTGCACCTGCAGACCAAGAAACTCTACGACGATCTCCTGGCCGAACAGAAGCGCTCGCTCGAGCTGAGCGCGCAGTCCGGCATCATGGTCGGTGTGGAGCGGGAAGAACGCGTCGTCACACCGTGGACCCGCAGCCTGCGGCTGCGGCATCCCTGGCTGCAGTTCAACCTGCTCACCGCCATGCTGGCGGGCGCGATGGTGCTGCTGTTCCATGAGACGATGGACCGCTTGCTGATCCTCGCGGTGTTTGTGCCCGTGCTCATCAGCCAGACCAGCAACACCGGCGGCCAGACACTGGCGATCACGCTGCGCGGGATCGCGCTCGGCGAGCTCAAGCCGGGCATGGAGCGGGCGCTGATCACGAAGGAAGCGCTGCTCGGACTTCTGAACGGGACGCTTGTCGGGCTTGTGGCGGGCGTTGCCATGGTCGTGGTCGCCGTGTGGATGCACTTGCCCGGCCCCATCATGCTCGGCGCCGTGGTGTGCTTGGCCATGATCGGCAGTTGCGTCCTGAGCGGTGTCGGCGGTGCCATCGTGCCACTGGCGCTCAAGCGGTCCGGGGCCGACCCCGCCACGGCGTCGAGCATCGTGCTCACCACGATCACCGACGTGGCGGCGCTGGTGTTGTTGCTGGGACTGGCGGCGGTGATGGTCAAGTAAGGGTGGGTGGCCGAGTGCCACCGTCAACCATGAGGGAGACCTACATGCTGTTCAACGTGAATACGCTCAGGGGATATCATCTGCACGGCCTCGACGGCACCATCGGGCACGTCAAGGAACTCTACTTCGACGACCATCACTGGACCATCCGCTACCTCGTGGCCGACACGGGCAACTGGCTCACAGGGCGGACGGTGCTGATCTCGCCGTACGCGATGTCCACGGTGAATCGAGACGAGCGCTTCATCTCGCTCGCCTTGACCAAGAAGGAGATCGAGAACAGCCCGTCGTTGGACAGCGACATGCCGGTCTCGCGCCAGTTCGAGGAGTCGTACTACGGCTACTATGGTTTGCCCATCTACTGGAGCGGCACGCTCATGTGGGGTCCGTACCCGGGCATCGTGCGTGACCCCAAGGGCCGGGTGCAGGCCTTTCCGCCGCCCTCGCGGACATGGGATCCGAACCTTCGGAGCACGCACGATGTGACCGGACACCATGCGCATGCCGAGGACGGCGATATCGGTCACGTCTCCGACTTCCTTGTCGATGACGAAACCTGGGCGCTGCGTTACCTGGTGATCGACACCGGCGAGTGGTGGCCGGGCCGGAAGGTGCTGGTGTCCTCGAAGTGGATCACGCGCGTCCAATGGAGTGAGTCCAGGGTGTTCATCGGGCTGGGGCGCAACGCGATCAAAGCGGCGCCGGAGTACACGAAGGCCACGCAGGTCACGCGAGAGTACGAAGCCGCGCTGCACCGGCACTACACGCGTCCCGGCTACTGGGACGCAGACTTGCTGGTCCAGTAGGGGCGGGTGCGACCTCACGACCGCCACACGGGGCGTGAGGTCAGCACCGAGCGCCGTCCTCGGGCCGCGCGTGCCTCTCGAAACGCACGCCGCCGTGCAGGCTGCGGTTTGGCAGGCGCGTGTTGCAGGATATCACCCGCCGCCAGCGGGCCCGCGCCGCGAACCGCCCGATGCGATGTCCGAGTGTTCAGGGAACGCACAAGTCTCGGGCTCGTCGCTCATGCGCGTGATGCACCGCGCCGAATCGCTATGCAAGAGCGAAAGCTCCGGGTTCGCAACGCCAGTCGCCTGGCCGCACTCGGTTGGAGAGTCGGCCGCGGCGCGTACGGCGCACACACCAGTGGCATGGAGGCTCCATGGCTTATGAAGCCGAGGTCAGCCGCACCAATCCCAGCGCGTTCCTGTTCCTGGTCGACATGTCCGGTTCCATGATCGACCCCTACGGTACCGGCAAGCGCAAGGCCGATGGC
>JANMAX010000368.1:0-3340 GCA_031360075.1 bacterium
CCGAACTCAGTGGTGGCGAGCTCGTCGGAGCCCTCGGCATGCGCTTCCATCCGGCGAACGCATGGACACTGTCGCTCGGGCTGAGCGTGGACAACCAGCGTGCGGTGCTGGTCCACCCGGGGGTGGCGCTCAAGTGGTGAGCGCATCGTGGCGGCCGCCCGGACGGGCCCGTTCTGCCCCGCCCCACCGGACGTCCCCTGCCATTCGGAGGGCATCAGTCGCCAGTCTCGCCGCACTGAGTCTGGTCGTGTGCTGTGCCGTTTGTCCGATGACCGGAGTTTCCGCGCGTGAGCCTGGAGCCACCGCGCCGGCCCGCCCTGGCAGGCACAGCACGGCGCTCACGCGGCTCGTGCACGACTCCGCCGAGCCGCTGTTCACGCGGCGCACGGCCGTGATCCTCGGCTCGGGCGCAGCGCTCGCCGCACTCGCCACGACGTTCGAAGATCCTGCCGCGACCGCGCGAGCGCTCGATCGCTCACCTTGGGATCAGCCGGCCGACGCAGGCAATGTGTACGGCAATGGCTTGCTACTGAGCACGGGTGCGGCGGCACTGTGGGGCGCCGGCGCTTGGACTCACGACGCCAACCTGCGTGACGCTGGTTTCGACGCGGTGCGCTCGCTCGGCGTCACGTTCACCGCGGTCGCCGCCCTCAAGCTCGCGGTACACCGCACGCGCCCCGATGGCGGGGCTTACTCGTTCCCCTCGGGCCACTCGGCGGGCGCATTCGCCGTCGCGCCGGTGCTGGCGCGGCATTTCGGCCGGCGCGTCGCGGTGCCGGCCTATGTGCTGGCGGTCATGACCGGCATGGGCCGGCTCGAGGATCGCAGACACTACCTGTCCGACGTGGTGTTCGGTGCGGCCCTCGGCACCGCCGCTGGGCTGGCCTACTCCAGCGCTGGCTCCATGACGGGCAGGCCTGTGAGCATCAGTCTGGGGCCCAGCCGTGCGACCGTCGCCGTGCGGTTCTGATGCCACCCACCATTTATCCGGGAACCCGAACATGAGCCGATCGCGCTCGCATCACGCTTGGCGCCTCTTGCGGTCCGTCACCCTGACCAGCATCGTCACAGGCCTGCTCATGGGCCAGGGGAGCGTGAGCCATGCGGCGCGCAAGCCGTCCGGGCTGACCTTCCTCGTGGTCGGCGACTGGGGGCGCAACGGCGATTTCCACCAGCGCGACGTGGCGGCGCAGATGGGCCGCGTGGCCAACGAGTCGCACGCCGCATTCGTGATCTCGACCGGCGACAACTTCTACGAAAACGGCGTGACCTCCATCCGCTCTCCCCAGTGGCTATCGTCGTTCGAGAACATCTACTCGGAAGCTTCACTCCAGATTCCCTGGTACGTGGTGCTCGGGAACCATGACTACCGGGGCGGGCCCGCGGCGGAGGTCGAGTACACACGCGTCAGCAGGCGCTGGCGGATGCCGGCGCGCTATTTCAGCCAGCGGTTCACGCTCCCGGGCGGCGGCACGGCTGAGTTCTTCTTCCTCGACACGCAACCGTTCATCGAAGGCTATCGGCGCGACAGCCGGTACGCCGATGTCGCGAAGCAGTCCAAGCAAGCGCAGTTGCGCTGGCTGGAGACCGGCCTCGCGGCATCGAAGGCGGACTGGAAGATCGTCGTGGGCCATCACCCCGTGTTCTCGAAGGGCCGCCATGGGGACACGCGGGAACTCATCCTGGATGTCCAGCCGCTGCTCGAGCGCTACGGCGTGCAGGTCTACCTGAACGGGCATGACCACGACATGCAGCACATCGTGGTGAATGGCATCTCGTACCTGACCTCGGGTGCGGGCTCGCAAACGCGTCCGAGCGGGCGTGGGCCCGCCACCCGCTTCAGCCTTGGGAACCGTTCGGGGTTCCTCGCCGTCGAGCTCACCCAGGGGCAGTTCGCCGGCCGGTTCGTGGATTGGACCGGGAAAGTGGTCCACGAATTCGCGCAGCCGCGCGCAGTCGTGGTCGGGCCTGTGCCCCGGTCACCCTGACTCAGGCAGGCGCGATCGCGCGCCGGTCCCGGCGCTTGCGGCGTGCCAGCCGCCGAGCCGTGTAAGGGGTGGATTTGCCCGGTCCAGTGTGCTCAGATGCACTCATGTCCCCAACGACCGGATCGGGATCATCGTCGCGCCGCGTGCCACTGGCGCAACTCGAAGTCGTCGTCGCCGCCGTGGTGTTCGCCGCGAGCGTCCCCGCCAACAAGCTGTTACTGGCAGGGGTGACGCCGCTCGCGCTTTCCGGCGTCATCTACCTGTCGGCGGGCCTGTTCTGCACGTTGTTGCTACTGGGCTCCCGCGGGCGGACGCCCCCGGGTGAATCCGCCTCCGAACCCGCGGGCGCGATCCGGGGACGCGAGTGGCTCTGGCTCGCGGGCGCGGTGCTGGCAGGTGCGGTCGTGGCCCCGCTGCTGATGTTCGCGGGCCTGCAGCAGGTGAGCGGCCATGCGGCCGGGCTCCTGCTCAACTTCGAGGCGGTGTTCACGGTCGGACTCGGCGTGCTGCTTTCGGGCGAACTGCTCGGGCGGCGCGGCTGGTACGGCGCGGCTGCGATCGTCACGGGTGCGGTGCTGTTGTCACTGCCCGCGGGCGGTGGCGAAGCATCACAGAGCCGTTGGTCCGGCGTCGCATTGCTGGTGGGCGCCTGCGCACTCTGGGGACTCGACAACAATCTGACGCAGCGCGTGAGCCTGCGTGACGCCCGGCAGGTGGTGGCGGTCAAGGGGCTGGCAGGAGGCGCAACGAGCCTGATCCTGGCTGCGGTGTTCGGTGGGTTCGGCCACTGGACGACCGTGCGACTGCTCGCCGCGACGACCGTCGGCATCTGCTCGTTCGGGATCTCGATCGTGCTGTTCGTGCGCGGACTCCGGCATCTGGGCGTGTTGCAGACCGGCATGTTGTTCGCGCTCGCACCGGGCTTTGCCGCGGTGCTTTCATGGCTGTTCCTGCGCGAGCCGCTCTCGATTCGTGGTGGGTTCGCACTGCTCGCCATGACCGCGGGCGCGATCCTGCTGGCAACGGATCGGCACGAGCACGAGCACACTCACGAGGCGGCCGAGCACGCTCATGTCCATGATCACGACGAACACCATCAGCATGCGCACACGCCCGAGGAGCTCGCGCAGACGCCGCACGCACACGCGCATCGGCACGAGCCATGGGCGCATGCCCACGCCCACGTGCACGACATGCATCATCGTCACCGGCACTAGCCCGGACTTTTCATGAACCGTGAGCCGGGAGGGTCGGGCTACCGGACCTTTGCCGGCCCCGCCGGCGCCGCGCGCAGCAACCGGAGCGCGTTGGCGATCACCAGCAGCGACGCACCCATGTCCGCCGCGATCGCG
>JANMAX010000008.1:0-3587 GCA_031360075.1 bacterium
CTGCAGACCAGCTTCGCGGATCTGGGCCGCGCCGGCTGGACCCCGATCGCCGCCGGGGCCGCGCAGTGGATCGTGCTGGCCGCAGTCTCCTACGGACTCGCGAGCGTGCTGCTGCATTAGGCCGGTGAGTGTTGCGCCACCGTCACGCAGCAACCGTGCGAACCGGAAGCTCTTTCCGGGCGCTCCGCAGTTTCAGCACCTTGAGCGCCGCGCGAAGCCGGTCCTCGGGCGCCGCCCCGGGCGGCAGTAGCACCGCCGCCGTCAGACCGGTCTCGATCTCGGCCTTCGTGAACCGCAGCTCGCGCAGCGCCGCGCGCACGTCGGAGAGATCGGACTCCAGGGCGGGCTGCTGCGCTTCGGATTCCGGGAGTCGGCCCTCATCCGCGCGCGTCGGGCCGAGGTCGGTTTCTGCACCGTATTGCCTCACCTCGAGGGCAGCATTCCGCCTCAGCTCGACGTTCGGGTTCGTGTTCGTGATATCGGCTTTCAGACCAGACTGTTTCGAGGCACGCCTTGCGCCCACCTGCTCAGCAGCACGAGCCTTCGCCGCTTCGCGTTTCCCGCGCATGAAGCCCTCGCCGAACACGCGCTCGGCCTCGTACTGATTGTGCGCGACGCAGCGCAGCCGCAGGTTCGCCACGCTCGATTCGCCACCGCGCGCGACCGGCGTCACATGATCGAACTCGAGTCCGCGCCTGCACTCACAACGATGACCGGCGTTGCTTGTGAACGTGCAGCGCTCGCCATCGCGCTCCCGCACCAGGCGCCTCACATGCGCCGGGATGTGGTGCCCATTGCCCGAACGCCGGCCGCGTGGCGTGCGCGGCTTGTCGGTGGCGGCGAAGCGGCGCTTCTCGAGCTTCTCGATGAGCGCGTCGAGAGCGCGGTCCAGCACTTCGGCCAGGTCGCCAGGCTCCACCGAATGGCCAAGCAGGTCCTTGGCGCGCTGGAGCTTGTCGTGGGTCGCACGCGACACGGTCACCTGCAGCCCCACACGGTCGGCCGAGAGCTGCATGACGCGTGAACGTGCGGGAGGAAGTACCACTTGTGGTGCGCATTCGGCACTCGCAGTAGGGGCCACTCGCCCCGGGGCGAGTGAATCTGCCACCTCGCCGTGTGCCGCCCCGCTCGGAGTCGTCACCATGGTGAGCAGGTCTGGCTTCGGGAAGCGGCACGCCAGGAAGTACTCGATCTCGGCGCGCGGCTTGCCAGCCACCGCGGCCAGCAGTTCCGTCGCGCCCGGGCCCTCGAGGTAGGGACTCAGCGTGAGGACCGCGCTCGGGTGCAGGCGACCGTCCGCGAGCATGTCGAAGATGGCCGGATGTGCCGCCCCGACCCGCGCGACGCGGATGCGCTTGTTCGCGGCAGCGTCGGTGAGGTCCAGTTCCGACACGCAGTAGTCATGGAGCGACGGGTAGCCGGCCTGCAAGTACAACTTGCGTGCATCAACCACTGCGATCCGGGTCAGGACCTGCGCTTGCGCGCCGCGCTCCATCCGCGCGAACTGCTTCGCCTCCCGCAGCACCACATGCTCCGCCTGACCGAACACCTTCGAGTAAGGCATCCGCGAACTCCGCCGGGGGCCGAGCCATCTCGGGGGTGCATGAATCGTAGCAGCAGGGTTTTCCAGCGCTGTGGCTGCGCGCACAGCCGCGAACGATGATTGCGACAGCAAGGTTGGTGTCGGCGCCGCGACGAACGCACAAGCGTCCACGACAGAGCGCGAGAGGTCCGACCCAGAAAGCGGCGCCGGAGCCGGACTCGCGACGCGCGAAATCGCGTCAAGAGAGAACTCGCGCGCGAGTGTTCACACCCTGCAAGGCCAGCGGTCATGCGCTCGTGGAGTGACGTCCCGATTGTGCCGCGCGTTCACTTCACACGACCGTCGGACTCGCGGCATGCAGCCTCGCGTGAAGAGACGACTCGCCGGAGAGTTCTCAGCGTTGCAAGACCAGCGGTTGTCCGCACATGGAGTGGCGTCCCCAGAGCACCGCGTGACCACCGCACACGACCACGAAACTCAGGCCGCCTTCGTCTCGCCCTCATCCACGTCGCCATACGCCAGCGGCGCGTGGCCGTCGCGCAGCGCGCATTGCAGCGCGTCGTAGCACTCCGGGCAGAAACCCTTCGAGCCGTCGCGATCCATGATCGAGAACACCTCGGGCGGCGACAGCGCGCCGCGGTACGGCCGCTCGGCCGACAACGCGTCGTAGACATCGGCCACGGCCAGCACGCGCGACAGTTCGGGCAGCATGTCGCCTTGGAGACCACGACAGTAGCCACTGCCGTCCATGCGCTCGTGGTGCGCGGCACTCGCGAACGCCAGCCACTCGTAGCCGTTGACATGCTCCAGGATGCGCTCGGTGTAGAGCGCATGCATGCGCATGATCTCCCACTCGCCGGGCGACAGCGCGCCGGGCTTGTCGAGGATGCTGTTCGGTACCGACAGCTTGCCCAGGTCATGCAGCAGTGCGGCCGAGCGGGTCTCCTCGATCAGCTCGGGGCTCCAGCCGAGGTTCGCCGCCACCGCCACCGCCACTTCGGCGACGCGTACGGAATGTGCGCCCGTGAACGGTGACTTGGCATCGACGATACCGGCGAATACATGCGCGACGCGGCGCATGGTCGCGGTGCCCGCCAGCAGTGCGGCGTTCCCGGGCTCGGCCGCGGAGACCTCGTCACGCAACTCACGCGTGGTGAGTGTTCCCCAGCGCGCCAGCATCGGCTCGAGCCCGCGGCAGGCTTCGACGATGGTCGGGTCGAACCACTTGCCCGAACGGCGCTGGAGCAGCGCCAGACCGGCCTGCGGGCCGCCTTCAGCGCTGAACACCTCGAGGATCTGCGCCAACCCGAGCACGCGCGCCACCACCGGGATCTGCTCACCCTTCAAGCCCTGCGGATGGCCGTGGCCGTCCCAGTGTTCTTCCAGAGAACGCACGCCCGCCGCCGCGCCGTTACCGAAGCCCAACTGGAGGACGATCTCAGCGCCGCGATCACAGCGCACCTGCACCAGCTTCGCGGCCGAGCGCGGTCCCAGCTTGGCGAGCGTGGCGACGCGCTTGGCGCGTTCGAACCACGACGCCCCGGGGGCGGCGTGTTCGAACGCGTAGAGCGCGGCGCTGACGTCGTTGGACCAGTCGGTCACCATGCGCGCGCGTTTGGCCTCGATGTCGCTACCGCCGAACATCTCGAACACCGCCGAGGCATTGCTCGAGCAGCCCGCGTCCTTCAGGAGCGCGGCATAGTAGAGGTCGCGACGCGCCTGCAGCGGCAGGTCCAGCCGGGCCGCCAGTTCCATCGAGATCAGGTTGGAGCGCAACGAATGCCCCATCGGCTGGCCCTCGGTGAGGTCCAACGCGAACGACAGCGCCGCGAGGACGTCCGTGAGCGGGACGACCTCGGGGGGGCGGATGCGCTGGGCAGGCAGGTTCACCCCGGAGTCATCGGACCGGCAGGCCTCCTGCTTGAGGACCACCGTCCCGATCCGGGAGCTTCCGAAGAGCCTGACCGGACCTGCTCGTGGGCAGCCGGCCCGTTCGGCTCACGGTTCATGAATAGTCCGGGCTGGCCGGACTGCATGGCATCCG
>JANMAX010000095.1:0-26560 GCA_031360075.1 bacterium
GAGTGGTTCTCCACCGACCCAGACACGACCGAGTACCCATTGATCGCCTGGAACTACCTGGGCTATGGCTACACTTTCCGGACCTCGGCGGTTATCGCGTTCCCCAACGACCACGGCTGGGAGGCTCCCGAGGAGATCCCGGGCACCGACGAAGTGGAGTGGGTCGAGCCCACCGTGATCCGCGACCTCAATGAGGACACCTGGGTCGTCTGGTGGAGCGGCCAGACGGGCATCAACTACTGGCTGCATACCGTGCCCACCGCCACATGCGCCGCACCTTCATTGGCGGCGGCGGCGAACGGCACGCGCGTCGCATGGAGACTCTCGACGCCCGTGCCCGGCAGCCGCTGGACGGTCGAGCGCGCCTTGGGCGACGGCCCGTACGACTCAGTCACCACGGTGCGGGCGGGCGCGGACTCCGTGCTGTCGTTCACCGACATCGGCGCAGCCCCTGGCGTCACGTGGCGCTACCGCATCAAACGCGAGCATCTGAATACGACCTACGTGTGGCGAAGCGCCGAGGCAGTCCTCTGGCAGCCTGATGTGAGCAAGGCCCTCGGGCTATCACTACCCGCGGTGGCAGGCGCGCGGCTCGAGCTGCATGTCACCGGCGGCGCGGGCAGCTACACCGTACGCATGTACGACCTGCAAGGGCGCGTCTCGGTGGAGCAGCACGTGCGCGCCAGCGGCACCGGCGACGACACGGTCACGCTCGACCTGGACGCCAGTCGCACGCAACACTCGGGCGTGTACTTCTTGCGTGTCACCGACGCCACCGGCAGGACCAGCCGAACCGCGCGCGTCGCGATCGTGCGGTAGCCCGCTCGAGGAGCGGAGGACTTCCACCCCGAAGCCAGCGCCCATACGGGGCGTACCAGCACGACGCCCCGGGGAGCACAGGGCTCCGCGGGGCGCGTGTGAACCGCGTGTGGCGGCCGCGGACGGCCGCAGCGTCACTTGCCGGTGAAGTTGCCCTTGCGCTTCTCGACGTACGCCGCGATGCCTTCCTTCGCGTCGTCGCCCTGGAACAGCAGTTGCTGCAGCTCGCGCTCGACCGCCAGCGCGGACTCGAACGGGATCTCGGCGCCGCTCTGGACCGCGCGCTTGATGCGACCGACGGCCCTGGAGGCCTTGTTCGGCGGGCAGAACGATTCGGCATAGGTCTGGATGCGGTCCATGAACGTCGCCGTGTCGGGGCTGTCCCAGACTTCGTTGATGATGCCGAGGTCGAGCGCCTTCTCGAAGCCGAACACCTCGGCGGTGACCATGAGCTCGATGGCCTTGCTCTTGTTGACCAGTCGGGTCAGGCGCTGCGTGCCGCCCGTGCCCGGCAGCACGCCGAGGTTCACTTCGGGCAGGCCCACCTTGCCGGCGCCCTTGCGCGCGATGCGGATATCGGCAGCCATCGCGATCTCGAGCCCGCCGCCGACCGTGTGGCCGTTCAATGCGGCAATGACCAGCTTGGGCGTCTGCTCGAAGCGGTTGAGCGTCTCATTGGCGTGCAGACAGAAGTAGTACTTGAACGTCGGGTCCGCGGTCTTCAGCATGTTGATGTCGGCACCCGCGCAGAAGAACTTCTCGCCCGAGCCGCGGATGACGATGACGTGCACCGCATTGTCGAAGCGCGCCTTGAGGATCGCTTCGTCGATCTGGCGCATCATCTCGTGCGTGTAGCAGTTGCCCGGGTCGAACGTCAGCTCCATCGTCATGACACCGTTCTTCACGGACGTGACGACGAGCTTGGTCTGCGTGGATTCCATGGCGGATGCCCTCGTGAGTCGGGTGTGGTGCGGCAGCGACCGGCGGCGGGCCCACGCGCTTCAGGGCCAAGCGGCCAGGCCGCGAGAAAGGCGTCGTTATGAACGCGGGCGCGAGTATAGGAGCCTGCCGGAAGCAGCGTCAACGCTGGCCGGAGTGTGTTCTGACCGCGATTGGAGCGGCTCTGGCAGTGCTCGTCTGGGCATTCGGGGTAGCTCCCGCGACGGCGGCGGCCCCCACCGGAGGCGGCCGCTGGTGGCTCACGTCGGTCCCCGAGGGCCGTGCCACACGCGACGTGCGCGTCTGGCTGCCGCCGTCGTATGACCAGCCCGCGGCCGCATCGCGGCGCTACCCCGTGGTGGTGTTCCTGCACGGCTGGCCCGGGAGCGAAGGCAACTGGCCCGGGCAGGGCCGAGCCGGCGAGACGCTCGGCGCGCTCATCACCGCCGGCCGCATTCCTGAGCTGATCGGCCTGTTCCCCGACGGCAATGGCAGCGGCCTGTTTGGGCGTTCGCTGTGGCTCGACAGCTGGGACGGCCGCGTGAAGCTCGAGACGTTCCTGGCGCACGGCCTGCTGGCGTGGGCCGACAGCGCGCTCCGGACCCGGCCGGATGCCATGCATCGCGCGTTGATCGGCCTGTCGGACGGCGGCACCGGCGCGCTCAACCTGCTGCTGCGCCATCCGGGCGTGTATGGCGCGGCGGGCGCGCACAGCGGCGAGTACCTGCTGCCGCACGATGTCTCGAGCCGCGCGCTGTTCGGCCCCGAACCCGGAGCTTCGCGACTGCGCAAGGAGTACAGTCCGTTGCTCACGGTGAACGAGCACGCGGCCGACCTGTCCGGCGTCACGCTCTACTTGGACTGTGGCTCGGACGATACGGACATCGACGGGAACCGCGCCCTGCACGCGAGGCTCGATTCACTCGGCGTGAAGCACATGTGGGCAGAGTTCCCGAGCGGCCACGATTGGGGTTACTGGCGCACGCATCTGGTTCAGTCGCTGGAGGCGGTGACGAAGGGGATGCGCTGAGCGGGGCGCGGTCTGCCGGGGTCCGGGCGTCAAGGGGTGCGGCACCGCTCGTCTGGAGAGGGCTTCCGAGCGTCAAGGGGGCCGGGGCGCCAGCGAAACGACGGCTTCCGGGAGTCAAGGGCTGGGGCGGTTTGGCTCGCGTATCCCGGCCAACAAAAAAACCCCGCCTGCGGGGCACTGCGCCCGTTTGGCGAGGAGGACTGTATCAACAGTATTTGCCCGCAGCCCTGGAACGTCAATGGGTAGGCAGCGTTTTTTCTGAAGCATCCTCAACACGTTATCTGGCAGTGCGTTGGGCGTCCGACTGGGACCGTTCCAGCAATGCCACGGCTCGATCAGGGCCCCGGACGCGTTCCAGCGCGGTGTTGCTGTCCCAGGAACAGCCGCGACAGGCGCGTTGTGCGGTGAAGATGGTTGGGGGGCCCAGTCGGGCCGGTTTCGCGACTCGGATCGTCGCCGCGGCAACGACTCCCCGCGGGACTGATGGCCACCCACAGTCTTCGCCTCACAAGGGATAGCTTGAATCCACCATCCGGCTATGTCATCTTATCGTACATCTACGATAAACGATTGGCTTTCGGTACAGCACCCGCCCCTGGCGCCTGACTCCTGGAGAGCGACCCGATGAAGATCCCCGTCTTGAAGCCCGCTGCGCAGGACACGGTTACCGCGTTCGACGATGAACTCGCCAATCTGGCCCGCGCGCTCTCGCACCCCGCGCGCGTCGCCATCGTGCGGCACCTGGCCGCGGCCGGCACTTGTGTGTGCGGCCAGATCGTCGAGGTCATGCCGCTGGCACAGGCCACCGTCTCGCAGCACTTGAAGGTGTTGAAGGAAGCAGGGTTCGTGCAGGGCGAAGTCGATGGCCCGCGCACGTGTTACTGCGTGGACCCCGAAACCATGAAGCGGTTCCAGTCGCTGGTGGCATCGCTGCCGGCATGATCCGAACAGGAGATAGCGCCATGTCCGAGAAGAACACGATCCCGATGGCCACTGCGCCCGTGGCCAGCACCTGCTGTGGCGACGACTGCTGTGGCGGCAACAAGACCAACGCCGGGCTGGACGGCAAGCCCGTCGCGAACGCTGCGCCGGCCCCCACACTCGACGAGGGCACCGACGTCCGCGCCGTGGTGCGCGAGAAGTACGGCGAGGTGGCCGAGGGCGGCAACTGTGGCTGTGGCTGCTGCGGCGCACCCCCCGATGACCAAGCCGCACTCACCGCACTGGGCTACACCGCCGAGCAGCGCGCGGCGATCCCCGCGGGCGCCGATCTCGGCTTGGGCTGCGGCAATCCGATCGCGCACGCGGCGCTCAAGGCCGGCGAGACCGTGCTCGACCTTGGCAGCGGCGCGGGCATCGACTGCTTCCTGGCCGCACGCGAGGTCGGCGCCACCGGCCGCGTCATCGGCGTCGACATGACGGCGGCGATGCTCGAGCGCGCGCGGAAGAACCGCACCAAGGTGAACGCCACGAATGTCGAGTTCCGACTGGGCGAGATCGAGCACCTGCCGGTGGCGGATGCCACGGTGGATGTCATCATCTCCAACTGCGTCGTGAACCTGTCCCCCGACAAGCCGCAGGTGTTCCGCGAGGCCCTGCGCGTGCTGAAGCTGGGCGGCCGCCTGATGGTGTCGGACCTGGTGCTCACGCGCACGCTGCCGCCCGAGATGCGTGCGCACGTCGACCTGTACGTGGGTTGCGTGGCGGGCGCGTCGCTGAAGGACGAGTACCTGCAACTCATGCGTGACGCCGGCTTCCGTGACGTCGAGATCGTGCAGGAGCAGGGCTACACGGTCGGCATGGAGAACCTGCCCGCCGGCAGCGCCGAGCGCGAGGCGTTCGCAGCGGTGACCTCGGTGAAGGTGCGGGCCATCAAGAGCTAGCCCTTCGTCATACAGTCATGCATGAGCGGGCGGCCGTCCTGGCGCCCGCTCTTCGTATGCCCGCGATGGCATCCGGCCGGGCTCCCAGGGCTGGTCTGCGGCGTCTGGAGAACTGCTGCGGAGCTGCATTGGACCGCAAACGGGCGGCCCCATCGCGCCGATCCGCCATCTGCGCTCGTCACGACACCCCGCTCCACGGCTTCCTGACAACGCCTGCCCATGGCGCGGTAACATGGTCGGCCATGCGCCCGCCCCTGCCCGCCCGATCGCTCGCCGCTGTGGCCTTGCTCGGCTCCATGCTCGCGCTGCTACTCGTCCCTGCGGCATGCGCGGGTGCACGCCGCGCCCCGAAGGCCATGGTCGCCGCACCCGCAGTCAGCGCGCCTGCCCGCGTCGCGGTGCGCTGCGACACACTGCCCGGCGAAGCACCCGACCAACTGCCGGTGCTGCGCTCGAGCGTGGCGCTCAACTACACGAACGACATGCTCGAGAAGCCGGCCGACGGCACGGTCGAGCTCTGCCTGCTCGTCGACAGCACGGGCACCGTGCGCGAGGCCGGCGTCTCGGGACGCTCGGAACCGTTCGGCCTCGCGGCGCTCGAGGCCGCGCGCTGGTGGGTGTTCTCACCCGCGCGGCGTGCCGGCCGTGCACTGCCGGCACGCATCACGGTCAAGCTCGAGGCCCGCGTGCCGCGCGACGCCGACCTGCTCGTGCCCGACGTGATCGCACTGGCGCAGGACGCCGAGACGCGCGGTAGCATGCGCGAGGCACTCGATGCTTGGACCGGCGCATTGACGCGTATCGGCACGCATCCGGCGCTCCAGAACGAGTGGGTGCTGCGCGAGCACATCGTGCGTTTGGCGGCCCGGCTGCCGAAGCCGCCCGAGGTGCCGATGCTCACCGAGGCCAAGGCACGCGGGCAGCACCAGCTCATGCTGCGAAACGTCGCACGCGCGGCCAACGCCGACTATGCGCACGCGCTCGATGAAGTGCTGCGCGTGGCGCCGTGGTACGCCGACGCCTACCGCTGGCGCGCCTCGGCGCGTGCGGCGAGCGGCCAGCGCGACGGCGCGGTACGCGACGTGCTGTGCTACCGGCTCGCGGTGCGCGACTCGGCGAGCCTCGCGTTGGCGCAGCGTGCGCTGGTCGCGCTGGCAAACGCCGACACGATCGCGGCCATGACCATGCTCAAGAACTGAGCTGGGCCTTCCCGAGTCCCGTTACTCGAATCGCCGTGCCGCCGCGGATGGCGCGCGTCCGGCCTCGGCCACCGGCTCCGAGCCGAACTTCGCGACGCGCTTCGCCACGAACGCCGCGAGGCCCTCGCCCGAGTCCGGACTGGCCCAGCACGCCGCCTGTGCCGCCGACTCGGCGTCGAGACATCGCGCCAGCGTGCGTTCACCGGCGGCACGCAGCGTGCGCTTGGCGGCCTGCACGCTGGTGGCGGACGCCGCCGCCAACTGGGTGGCATAGTCGCGCCACCTGGCTTCGAACTCGGCCGCGCCATACACGCGCTGCACCAGTCCCAGCCGCAGCGCCTCGTTCGCGCCGATCAGGTCGCCGGTCCAGCACAGGTCGAGGGCCGCCGCCGTGCCCGCGAGGCGCGGCAGGTGATACGTCCCGCCCCAGTCGGGGTGCAGCCCGATCTTCACGAACGTCTCGCCGAAGCGCGCCTCGGAGGACGCCAGCCGCACATCGCACGCCAGCGCCAGGTTGCAGCCCGCGCCCGCGGCCACGCCGTTCACGGCCGCGATCACCGGGATCTCGAACGCGGCCAGCCGTGTGACGATGGCGCGGCCCGCTTCCAGCAATGGCGCCAGTGCTTCGAACTCCGCCGCTCGGTGCTTGAGATCCACCATGTGCTGGACGTCACCGCCCGAGCAGAATCCCTTGCCCGCGCCGGTCAGCACCAGCACGCGCACGCGGTGATCGTCGGCGACGCAGTCCAGCGCCTTCACCATGCGGTCGCGCATGTCGCCCGCGAACGCATTGAGCTTGTCGGGCCGGTTGAGCGTGATCGTGGCGACGCCGCCCGTCACGTCGAGCAGGATCGTCGAAACCGCGTCGCTCATACGCGCTCCACCAGCACCGCCATGCCCTGGCCCCCGCTCACGCACAGCGTGGCGATGCCATAGCGGCCGTGCGTCCGCGTGAGTTCGTGCACCAGACTCACGAGGATGCGCGTACCGCTGCAACCCGTCGGGTGCCCGAGCGCGATACCGCCGCCGTTCACGTTGAGCCGGTCGTGGTCCATGTGCAGTTCGCGATCGCACGCCAGCACCTGTGAAGCGAATGCCTCGTTGAGTTCGATCAGGTCGATCTGCTCGAGTTCCAGCCGGTGCCTGGCGAGCAGCTTTTGCATGGCGGGAACGGGGCCCAGGCCCATGCGCGCGGGGTCGACGCCGACGCTGACCGCGCCCAGCACGACGGCCTGCGGCGTCACGCCGTGTGCCTTGAGCGCGGCGTCACTCAGCACCAGCACGGCCGCGGCGCCATCGGTGATCGCACTGGCGTTGCCGGCGGTGATGCTGCCGTCCTTGCGGAACACCGGGCGCAGCCGGGCGAGTTCGTCGAGCGTGGTATCGCCGCGGAAGTGTTCGTCGCGCTCGACAAGGGTGGCGCGCTTGCCCTCGCCGACGCTCACGGACACGAGTTCGTTGGCGAAGCGCCCCTCGGCGTGGGCCCGTGCGGCGCGCTGGTTGCTGCGTTGCGCGTAGCGGTCCTGCTCGTCACGCGAAATGGCGTACTCGCTGGCCAGCGTTTCGCTCGTCTCGCCCATGACCTGGTTGCAGAGCGGGCACAGGTAACCGTCGCGGTACATGGCATCCAGCAGCGGCTCGTCGCCGAGCTTCTTGCCCCAGCGCACGTCGGTGGCCAGGTACGGAATGCTGGTCATGTGCTCGGAGCCGCCGGCCAGCACGACGTCGGCATCGCCCAGCCGCACGAGGCCCGCGGCGTTCACGACCGCCTGCAGACCGCTCGCGCACGCCTTGTTGATGGTGTACGCGGGGACGCTGTCGGCAAGCCCGGCGCGGCGCACCACCTGACGCGCCAGGTTCGGGCCATTGCCGGCCTGGCGTGCGTGGCCGAAGATCACTTCATCGACGCTCGCGAGCGGCACCGCGCTCCTGGCGAGCGCGCCGCTCGCGGCGACGCCGCCCAGGTGCGCGGCGCTCGAAGCAGCGAGCGCTCCGCCGAAGTTGCCGATCGGCGTGCGCACGGCGCCCGCCAGGTAGACGCGACGCGTCTCCATGCTGGTGTCACTCCATTCCTGAGGGGTCCGGCACGCGGCTCGCACCGCCATGGCTGGCCTGCGGTGCGAACCGCGGCGCTACTGGTCCTCGCGCCGCGGCGGGCCACCCGGACGCGGAGCGCTGCTACCCGGAGGACGGTCCGGCCGCGGCGTGAACGGGCGCGGCGGACCGCTCGCACCTGGCGAACGGTCGGGGCGCGGCGTGAACGGGCGCGACGGGCCACTGGCACCCGGCGGACGATCGGGACGCGGCGTGAACGGCCGCGGCGGACCATCGGGGCGCGGCGTGAACGGCCGCGGCGGACCACTGGCACCCGGCGGACGATCGGGACGCGGCGTGAACGGCCGCGGCGGACCATCGGGGCGCGGCGAGAACGGCCGCGGCGGACCATCGGGACGCGGCGAGAACGGCCGCGGCGGACCCGAGCTGCGTGACGAACTCCCGCCACCCGGCACGAAGCCGCCGCGGTCGTCGTCGCGCGTCTTCGCCATGGCGTCGAAGCCCTTGGTGATGACGCGCTCGGTCTTCTTCTTCGTGAGCTTGCGCGCACCGAACGCCGGGCGTCCGCTGGGCTCAGCCTCGCCGGTCTTGCGGATCTGCTCGGTACGGTTGTCGTCGGGGTCGCCGTAGTCGCGCGCCAGCTCTTCCTCGAACGGCACTTCGGGTTCGGGGCCGCGCAGCACGACGAACCAACCGTCGACGTCCTCCACTTCGGCCATGCGGCCGATTTCTTCGTCGGTCGGAGTGGTGGCAAAGCGCACGCCGCGTTCGCGCAACTCATCGGCCCACGAATCCAGGTCGTCGTCCATGAGCGCGAACGCCACGCGCTGGTCGGGCGCCAATGGCAAGCCGTCGGCGTCGTACGACGCGTGCAGCGTCAGGCTGGCCTCACCCGTATCGAACTCGACCCAGCGCTCGCGCTCTTCGGTGATCTTGAAGCCGAGCGCGTCGTGGTAGAACGCCGAACAGGCCTCGAACGCCTGGGCGTTGACGATGGCGTGCGACAGGCGCGGCCACTTGCCGGGCGTCGTCGGCTTCTTGCGCTGGACCAGCTGGATGACGTTGCCCTCGGGGTCCACGACGCGCGCGATACGGCAGTCGGCCGAGTCCTCGATGCTGCCCGCGGGCTCGACCCCACGGCTCGCCAGCACGGCCAGCCGCTCGTCGAGCGATGGCACGTCGAAGCCCAGCTCGATACGTGCCGGCTCTCCCGCGGGCAATGCCCGCAGGGCAAGCACGGCATCGCGTGTACCGAACTGCACCCAACGCGGTGCCGCCACCGCGGGCGTCAGGCCCAGACTCTTCTCGTAGAACTCCTGCTGTCGCGCCATGTCGGGGGTGAACAGCACGACGATACTCAAGCGGCCCATGGCCGGTCCCCTCGCGTGATCACTCCAGGTTCATCCACACGCTCTTCACCTGCGTGTATTCGTGCAGGCACGCCTCGCCGAGGTCGCGCCCGAAGCCCGACCCCTTCACGCCGCCGAACGGCATGCCGGGATCGTAATGGTTGTACATGTTGACCCACACCGTACCGGCGGCGAGCCGGCGCGACACCGTGTGCGCCTTCTTCAGGTCACGCGTCCAGACGCCGGAGGCGAGGCCGTAGAATACGTCGTTGGCCTTGGCGATGGCGTCATCGACACCGTCGAACGGGATCACGGCCAGCACCGGCCCGAAAATCTCCTCCTGTGCGACCTTCATCTTGTTGTCGACGTCGGCCAGCACGGTGGCCTGGACGAAGGCGCCCTTGCCGTTGATGGGCTGACGCGAACCGCCGGCCACCAGCTTGGCGCCCTCCTTGATACCAGCTTCCACGTAGCCGAGCACTTTTTCCATCTGCTGCGGCGACACCAGCGAGCCCAAGCGTGACTTGGGGTCCATGGGATCGCTCGGCAGCATCTTCTTGGCGCGCTCGGCGAGCTTGACCACGAACTCGTCGTAGATCGACTTCTCGACGAGCAGGCGTGAACCCGCGGCGCACACCTCGCCCTTGCCGTAGAAGATGCCGAGCGTGGCGCCCCGCAGCGCGGCATCCAGGTCGGCATCGGCGAACACGATGTTGGGCGACTTGCCCCCCAGTTCGAGCGTCACCTTCTTCACGGTGTCGGCGGCGGTGCGCATGATGTGCCGGCCGACTTCAGTGGAGCCGGTGAAGCTGATCTTGTCGATTCCGGGATGCCTGACCATGGCTTCGCCCGCGATGCGGCCCTTGCCCGCAATCACATTGAACACGCCCGGCGGCACACCGGCCTCGAGCGCCAGTTCGGCGATGCGGATGGCGGTGAGCGATGTCAGCTCAGCCGGCTTGACGATGATGGTGTTGCCCGCGGCCAGCGCCGGGGCGACCTTCCAGCCGACCATGATCATCGGGAAGTTCCACGGGATGATGGCGCCGACCACGCCGATGGGCTCGCGCAAGGTGTACGTGAAGACGTTCGGGTTGACGTTCGTGGTGTCGCCCGTGAGCTTGCTGGCCCAGCCCGAGAAATAGTGGAAGCACCTGGCTGCCATGTCGATGTCGACGTGGCGCGACTCGAAGATCGGCTTGCCGTTGTCGAGCGTCTCCAGGCGTGCCAGCTCGTCGGCGTTCTGGAGGATGAGATCGCCCAGCTTCCACAGCACGCGCGAGCGGTCGATTGGCTTCAGCTTCGCCCACGGCCCCTCGAGCGCGGCGCGCGCGGCCTTGACCGCGCGGTCGACGTCTTCCGCACCGCCCTCGGCGACCGTGGTGATGATCTCCTCGGTGGCCGGGTTCACGGTGTTGAACGTCGCACCCGAGGCGGCATCCACGGCCTCGCCGTTGATGATCAGCCGGCCCGGTCGGACCGGGGCGAGCGTCTCGGACATCTCAAGCCTCCAAGGGGGCGTCGCCCCCGATGCGTGCGTTCTTGATCTGCATGGCGTGATGACGGTCATGTTCGGGCAGGCCCCACATCATGTCGCCAAACGCGTGACCCGGCTTCCAGATGGTGTCCGGCTCGGCCGGCAGGGCATCGAGGCGCGCCAGCAACTCTTCGCGCAGCGAATCCATGCGGCGCACGGCCTCGTCCCAGGTGTGGGCACGTAACGGCGCCAGATGCGACTCGTTCACCGGGCCCATCTCCGGATCGTGCATGCCGGCCCACGTGCGCGGCTCACCCGCCAGCGTGCGATCGAACTCGTCGAGCCGCACACGGTCACGCTCGGACAGGTGCAGCACGATCTCGAAGATGCTCCACTTTCCGGGGGCGGTCGGGAGGAGTGCCTTCGCACCCGTGAGCCCCTGGATCGCGGCCTTAACCGCCGCACGGCCACGAGCCAGTTCGAACAGCAGCAAGCCGCGCGCATCGGCGCCGGCGCGCTGCACGGCGAACGCCGGCGGCACGGGGGCGCTGGCACGGCGCGGCGCGGGCTTGGACGAGGCGCGCGGGCTCGGCGCCGGCCGCGTCATCGGCTTGGCGACGCGCTTCGCTGCCGACTTCGCGCTCGGCTTGCGCACCAGCGGCTTCGCTGCAGCGGCCGGCTTTTTCTTGGCCACCTTGCGTGCGAGCGGCTTCACGAGGCGACTGGCTGCGGCCTTCCTGCGCACCGGTTTCCGCACCGGCTTGGTCGCACGCACCACGCGCTTCTTGGTGCTGGCCGCTGCGGCGCGCTTCTTGCCGGCACGCGCGGGCTTCGCTCGGCGCACTCCGGTGGCACGGGGCGTGCGCGACTTGGTCGCACCCCGGCTGCCCGTGCTGCCCTTGCGCTTCGCCTTCGGCTGCTGTTTCCGTGCTGCGCTTGCCACGCGGTTCCCCATTCGGTCGGCCGGCCCCGCGGAGGCCGGTGCCGCTTCATGCGTCTCCGGAGTCTCGAGCTCCGGTGTGCGCGCAACCGCGTCGATCGCGGCATGTGCGCGAGTTCACTGCCCGGCGTTGCACTCACCCAGGACGAGAGGTGCAACGCCCAACCCGTGTTGTTCGTGTTCCCGTGACGCTCGCGGACAGTCGCCCGTGACGCTCGCGAGCATGGTCCATTTGCGAACTCCCGCCGCCGAGTCGCGCGCCTGCCGCCGCGCGGTCCCGGTTCAGCTCGCGACGGTGGTCTCCACCGGCGCGTAGTCGTATACGCCGCGGCCGCTCTTCCGGCCCAGGCGGCCCGCGGCCACGTACTGTTCCAGGAGCGGACACGGCCGGAACTTCTCGCCCAGGGTGCGGTGCAGGAACCGCAGGATGGAGAGCCGCGTGTCGAGCCCGACCAGATCGACCAGCTCGAACGGCCCCATCGGGTGATTCAAGCCCAGCTTGAGAGCCTTGTCGATGTCGGCCGCGCTCGCCACGCCCTCCTGCAGCATGTAGAACGCCTCGTTGCCGATCATGGCGTTGATGCGGCTGGTGACGAACCCCGGCGACTCGCGCACCGTGACGCACTCCTTGCCCATGCGCTTGCCGACTTCCTCGCAAGCCTGGAGCGTCAGGTCACTGGTCTCCAGCGCGCGCACGATCTCCAGAAGTTGCATGCGATGCACGGGATTGAAGAAGTGGAGCCCCACCACCTGCGGCGCCCGCTGCGTGGCGGCGGCCATCTCGGTGATGCTCAGCGACGACGTGTTGGACGCCAGTATGGCGTGCTTCGGCGCCCACCGGTCCAGGTGCGCGAAGATCTCGACCTTGAGTTCGATGCGTTCCGGCACCGCCTCGATGATCAGGTCGGCGTGCTGTGCGGCCTCCTCCAGCGAAGTCACGCCGCGCAGGCGCTTGCGCGCCGACATCGCATCGCCGTCCGTGACACGGCCCGTGGCGATACCCTTCTCGAGGATGGCGCTGACGTCGTTGACGCCGTTCTCGAGCTGCTCGCGGTTCGTGTCCTGGAGCAGCGTCGTGTAGCCGCCGAGCGCCGCCACGTAGGCGATGCCGCGACCCATGATGCCCGCGCCGAGAACCGCAATGGTCTGGATGCTCACTCGGAGTCCCCGGATCGCGGCACCAGCCGCCAGGCCAGCGGCAATGCCGCGGCGGCGAGCAACGACTTGAGGATGTCGCCCGGGATGAACGGCAGCAGACCGGCGGCCAGCAACGAAGACGCCGGCACGAAGCGCGACAACTGCGCCAGCCCGAGCACGAAGATGATGACGCTGCCCGTGAGCATGGTCAGGAACATGGTGACCGGCTTGCGATCCCACGCACGCTCGGCCAGCGCGCCCGTGATGGCGGCCGCGAACGGGAACGCCATCAGGTAGCCACCCGTGGGCCCGACCAGCCTGAGCACACCGGCTGCGCCACCCGCGAAGAACGGCAGGCCGCTGGCGCCCTCCAGCAGGTACAGGCACTGCGCGGCGAACGCGCGGCGCGCACCCAGCACGATGCCCGACAGCAGCACCGCGAACGTCTGCCCCGTGATCGGCACCGGCGTCCACGGCAACCGGATCTCGAGCTGGGCGGCACCCGCGGTGACCAGCGAGGCGGCGACCACGAGCAGCACGTTCATGAGTGTGCTGGAGCGCGGCGCGGCGATGTCAGCGAGCGTGAGCGGACGAGCGACGGACATGGGAGCGGACCCTTCCGGTGAAGTGGAGCAATGCCTGACCGTTCGCGAACCACGGTTACAGGTCGCGGGGACGGGACACTTCCAAGATGTACCGCAGGATACTGGAGCGGCAAGCCAGGCGGCAATGGCGCGAATCGGGCGGGGTGGGTCCGCGGGTATACGATCAACCCGAACGGGCACAAGCTGTTGGCGACCCGGCCCGCGGATCGGGGCGGGTGCAGGCTGGCCACGATGCGCCCGAGACCGACGGGGCACTGAGTCGGACCGGCTCCGGCGATGTTCTAGGAACGCTACCTTCGCTCGAACAGGCCCCTTAAGGTGGCGAGCAGGTTGGATACAGGCCTCCTGCTGCCCTCCCCCTGCGTCCCAGCCGAGCGCATGTCCCGTGGCGCGGGCCGTTGGGCCGTCAGCCGTGATGAAAAGGCGCTTCTCGAACAGGCGCGGGCGCCGTGCCTCACCCCCGCGAAGCCGCCTCGAGGATGATGTCGGCCCATGCCCACAGCGCGCCGCGGCCTTCGCCGGTCTTGTTGGAGTAGCCGAGCACGGGCTGCTCCGGCGGCAGGTCGAGCTCCCTGGCGAGCGCACGCAGCGCGGACGCGTGCTTGCTCTTGCCCAGCTCGTCCAGCTTGTTCGCCACCAGGATGAACGGCATCTGCTCGTCGCGCAGCCACTGCACCATCTCGCGGTCTTCCTTGGACGGCGCATGGCGGCAGTCGACCAGCTGGATCACGCCCACGAGCTGCCGGCGCGTGCGCAGATAGCTCTGCATCATGCGGCCCCACTCGTTACGCGCGCTGCCCGAGGCCTTGGCGTGTCCGTAGCCCGGCAGGTCGACCAGATGGAATGCGCCGTTGACGATGAAGTAGTTCAGTCGCTGCGTCTTGCCGGGCGTGCCGGAAACCTTGGCCATGGCCTTGCGCTTGACGAGCGAGTTGAGCAACGACGACTTGCCGACGTTGGACCGCCCGGACATGGCGATCTCCGCCATGGCCATGGGTGGGCATTCGGCCTCGCTGCCGGCACTCAACACGAACTCGACGGTCTCGATCTTCACGCGTGTCCTCCGGCGCGCAGCTTAGCGGAATGCGGGCGCGGGCGGGGCGGGGTGTTGCCCCGAGTCGGGCAGCCCGCCATCGGGCAACACGCGTGATCACCGCTCCCGGGCGCGGCCTCACCTCGCGTCAGCGGCTGATGTAGCGCAGCAGCACCGGGTAGGTGAGCGCCGGGTTCCCGCCGACCTGCTCGAGGTCCACGATGTCGTGGTTGAGCTTCAGCGATTCCGGGAACTCGTAAGTGAGCAGCTCCCGAGCACCGTGCTCGCGCCAGGCACTCACCAGTGACGCTGCAGCGCCGTTGTCGGCGGCGATATCACCGCCGACCGTCACCATCACCAACGAACGTGCCGCCGGGCCTGAGCGCGCGGCCTGCTCCAGCACCGTGTTGCCCAACCACATGGTTGCCGCGACCGAACGCGACGCGAACCGCGGGTAGACATGCCTGGGACCGCCCAGGTCCTGCTTGCGCGCGTCGTCCCACCACACGAACTGGTTGGGCAGCGCGAGTCCGAGCCGGGTGATCGCGCGCGTGCGCAACACTCCGGGTGCGCGCGCCCAGCCGATCATCGGGGCGATGACCACCGCGCGGTCGATGTCATGACGCTCCTGTGCCGCCCACGCCGTCAGGACGCCGCCAATGGACAGGCCCGCCACCGTGACGGTGTCCCCAAGGCCGTGCGCGGCGTCCAGCACGCGGTCGGTGAACGCACACAGCTCGCGTGCGTCCACGCGCGCCAGTTCGTCGGTCATGCGGTCGGCGAAGCCGTGGTGCGGCAGGCGCGGCACCAGGACGTTGGCGCCACTCGCGTACGCCATGCGCGCCAGCGAGTCGAACTGCGCGGGGCAGTTCGTGAGCCCGTGCAGCAGCACGACCACGTGCGCGGTGCGCTGGCCATGCGTCCGCAATTCCGTGACACACTCGGCTGCGATGGCCGGCGAGTCTTCGGCCCGCAGTGAATCGATCTTGGCGATCGCGTGCTCATAACGGTTCGCGAATCGCGGATGCGACTCGATGCGGCGAGGCGGCACCGGCAGCACTAACCACGCGACCGCCGTGCCGAGCAGGACCACCACGACGGGCAGGATTCGGCTCATGGCCGAACAGGATAGCGGACGCGGGCTTGCCACGACTCGCTACCCCGCCCAGCTTGCACTCGCGGCGACACTGGCACTCATGCGCTGAACGGAGCTCATGACGGACTCCAACCGCGTCGCGGTGGGTGCCGCCATCGTGCAGTCCCACCATCGGGCCCCCCCGTTCGCACGGGATGGTCCCGAGCATGGGTGGACTCCGGAGGGCAGGAAACGGCATTCATCGGAAGAAGCGGCCGCGAGGCCAGAAAGTTGCGGGGGCCTCACCCGAGCCCGAGCCCGCGCCTCAGACCCGCGCCGTCACGCGCAGGAAAGTCGCGGCGATCGAGGTGCCACCGGTGGTGCTGGTATTCTGGGAGTGCGCCAGTTCGAGGAGCTGGCCATGGAGTTCTTCCACGCGCCCATTGCGCTCCGCGGCCTCGAACGCGTTCATGGTCGGGCCGTAGAACCGCCGGAAGGACTCGATGACATCGGCCGGGCTCTCGGTCGCCGACACGAACTTGAAGGTGTCCTTGACCAGCGAGATGTTCTCGCGCGGCACCCCGGCCTGACCGAACCGCTCGACGATGTGCTCTTCGACGCCCCACGTCATCGGGCTGATGAAGCCCTCGGGCGGCGGCGGCGTGAACGACGAGCTGATCCTGAGGAGTTGCGACACGAACGAGGTGGGATCGTTGGGTATCCAGTTGCCCATCACGATGCACCCGCCCGGCTTGGTGACGCGGACCATCTCCCTGGCGACGTCGAACGGTTTGGGCGCGAACATGGCGCCGAACACGGTGAGCGTCATGTCGAACGAGTGGTTGTCGATACCGTGCAGGGCGCAGGCGTCGCCTTCCACGAACTTCACCTGGTCGAGTCCGGCTTCGGCGGCGCGCTTGTTCCCCGCGGCCACCAAGTTCGTGGCGATGTCGATGCCGAGCACCTCGGCACCCAGCCGCGCCATCGGGATCGCCGTGGTGCCATCACCGCAGCCCAGGTCGAGCACCCGCAGCGGTGGTTTCACCTCGAGCGACTTCACGACGGCTTCTCCTGACTGGCGCATCAGCTGGGCGATACGCGTGAAGTCGCCCTTCTCCCACAGTGCCTTGTTCGGATTCATGTGAGCTCCTTGAGATCGGGGGGACGCAGGCCTCGAAGTGAATGCGTCCATCTCATCGTGAAGGCCAGTGCAGGGTCAGGGCCTGCAGACAGACAGTGGTCGCAAGACTCCGTTCGCCCCAGGGCGGCCGGTTCAGACGTGCTGATCGACCAGGATCGGGTTCCCGTCCGGGTCCAGCACCATGAAACTAGCAGGTCCGGTGGCGGATTCGTCGGCCTGCGTGAGGAACGCGATGCCCGCCGCCTTCAGCTGCTTCTGCAACTCGCGCACGTCGGTGAAGCCGTCGAGCTTGCGCGCGTTGCTGTCCCAGCCGGGATTGAATGTCAGCATGTTCTTCTCGAACATGCCCTGGAAGAGCCCGATGATGCGGTCGCCATTCTTCATGATCAGCCAGCCCCGGTCCTCGACGCCGCCGAAGACCGTGAAGCCGAATTTCTCGTAGAAGGCCTTCGACGCCTTGATGTCCTTGACGGCCAGACTCACCGAGAATGCGCCGAGTTGCATGGGCGGCTCCTTGGCATGGGTACGCTGCTCAATGGAGTGGCTGGCCGCCTCGCCCCGACGGCGGGGCCGCGCCGCTGCGTGGAATCGGCCATGGTCTGGAGATTCCGAAGCACCGCGTCCGGCACGAGGTGTGAAGCCGCAAGCGACCCCGGGCTCCCCGAGCGGTGCTTCTCGATTCTCGAGATGCCGTCAATCGGTCCGCAGCGCGTGGTCAGGCGGCGGGAGGAGCATTGCCGGCGTCGCGACCCCTCTTGAGGCTCGCAGCGGCAGTTACCAGACAGACGATTCCGAGAAAGACCGCGTACATTCGCCCGGAGTTGGCAAACAGAGCGGTTACGAAGAAAAGGATGCTGGCGACAAAGAACCCCAGCGCAAATTTTTTTCCCCGAGTCATGTTCACCTCCTGTGGTTGGTAGCACGCCCACCGCCCCGGTTCAGGGCCTGGCCGCGCATCGGGCCGTCCGCTGCAATCGGCGGTGATGTCGTGCGTCACGGCGATCTCACTGCTCCAGGGCCTCCAGCACTTTCTCGCACGCAGTCTTCAAGTCCTGGCATGTCCCGCTCGATGACTCGGCGTCGCCCTCGACGAGGACACATGAGTCGAACCTGCTCAGGGGCGGAATGCCTCAGGAATTCGCCTGCTTCGGGGGTTTCGACTTGGCAGCACGGTTGAGGGCGACCGCTTCGCGAACGAGCGCCTTGAAGGCCGACTCGTCAACTTCCTCTCCTTCGTGAATGTCGATCGCGCGGCGTGTGTTCCCGTCGAGGCTCGAGTTGAAGAGACGGGCCGTATCCTTGAGGGACGCACCCTTCGCGAACGTCAGCTTCACGGCCTTCTTGTAGGATTCGCCAGTGCAGATGATGCCGTCGTGCGACCAGACCGGAGTACCCATCCACTTCCACTCCTCGACGACGTCCGGGTCTGCTTCCTTGATGAGCTTGCGCATTCTGCTGAGCGCTTCCCCGCGCCAGTCTCCGAGTTGGGCGATGCGTTTCGAAATGAGCTCCGATGCCGACTGGCCTTGGCTCGCGCCCGAGTTTTTCATGTGCTCATCCTAGAGGCTTCAGAAGCAGGGACACAGCAAATTTCGCCGCGCTGGGGTGGTGCCTGGACATGCGCCCTGCACGAGGGGTGATGACGCACGCGACTCCAGGCTCCTCGAGCCGTACTCCTCGACTCTCGCGAGTCGATCGACTCCAGCGCTGCCGCAAGCGCTCCCGGAGCGCTGCCGTGAGGGCTGCGCGCAGGATGTTACGGTCGCTCCTCGACGTGCCACAGTCGTCATCGTGCAGCAGCGGATTGGCCAGCTGACTCCGCCTTGCCCGTCGTAACGCACCTCAGGCCCCCGATACCCCGAGCCCAGGCGCTTCGGCACCGGGGTCTGGCGTACGGTTCCTTGAACCCCTTGACCATCAGCCATACCGCCGGCACGAGGTTGGCCAGACCCAACGGCATGCCAAAAAGCTCCGGGAAGGGCATGCGATATCCGGCGAACACCGGCAACGTGATTCCGGTGAAGTGAAGCACACTCGCGATCATCCCAATGGCAGCCCGCGCGCGCGGAACCATCGCGCAGCGGAACAGAAGACAGTAGAGCGTGAAAATCCATCCCACGACGACGAGAATGTGCGAATTGTGCCCCCATTTCCATGCCGAGCGGACCACCATGCCGAGCGACTGGAAGAGGACGGCATCAGCAGCGCCCGCCTCGGCGTACGCCTGGCTCACAGACAGCATGGTCAGCCAGTGACCGTTCTCGACGATCTGCAACCTGAAGTTGACCACAACGAGCGCAAGCAGCCAGAGCCCCATCCCGCTGGAGCGCGGTCTGGTGCGGATGACGACGGCGGCGGCAACGATTGGGTCCTCGTAGAAGCGCACGGCCGGGAATACCCATTGCCAATGCTGCTCGAATGCGCCACTGGAGCTGCATGGAACCGGTGCCCCACACCCGTTGACGCCCCTCGACACGCGGGCTAGCGTGCCTTCGCGAATCGAACCCCCCGACACGCGCCTCGCGCCCTCGCCCGGAGATACACCCGACATGGCCGCTCCCAGCAGCATCCGTATCGCCAACGCCGGTGGTTACTGGGGTGACGATCTGGGGCAGTTCCGCCGTCAGGTGGAACGCGGCCCCATCGACTACGTGACCCTCGATTTCCTGGCCGAGATCACCATGTCGATCATGCAGAAGCAGCGCGCGCGCGACCCCGAGATGGGCTTCGCGCGTGACTTCATCGCGCAGGTCGACCAGACGCTCGAACTGCTGCTCGATCGCGGCATCCGCGTGGTCACCAACGCTGGCGGCGTGAACCCGGCGGCGTGCCGGCGCGCGGTGCTCGCCACGGCGGCCAGGAAGGGCCGTGCGATCCATGTGGCCGCGGTCGCGGGCGATGACATCCTGGCGCGCATCGACGAACTGAACGCCGCGGGTGCACCGCTCGACAACATGGAGAACGGCCAGTCGTTCGCCGCGGTGCTTGAGCGCGTGTCGTCGGCCAATGCGTACTTCGGCGCGTGGCCGGTGGTCGAAGCGCTGCGCACGGGCGCGCAGATCGTGGTCACAGGGCGCTGCACGGACACGGGCATCACGCTGGCGCCCATGATCCATGCGTTCGACTGGGCTCCGGACGACTGGGACCGGCTGGCGGCCGGTATTGTCGCGGGCCACATCATCGAGTGTGGTGCACAGAGCACGGGTGGCAACTACACCGACTGGCGTGAGATCCCGCGCTTCGCCGACATCGGCTACCCGATCGTCGAGGTGAGCGCCGATGGCTCGTTCGTCGTCACCAAGCATGACGGCACGGGTGGCACGGTGAGCGTACGAACAGTGAAAGAGCAGCTCCTGTACGAGATGGGCGATCCGCGCGGCTATATCACGCCCGACGTGGTCGCCGACTTCGCGAGCATCCGGCTGGAACAAGCCGGTCGCGATCGCGTGCGCGTCTGGGGCATCAGCGGCCGACCGGCGCCGCCGACGCTCAAGATCAGCGCGGCCTACGCCGACGGCTGGAAGGCCAGCGGCACACTGATCCTGTCGGGACCCGAGGCCACCGCGAAGGCGCGCGCATTCAGCGAACTGTTCTGGGAGCGCCTGGGACTCGAGTTCGATGCTTCGCTCACCGAGTTCGTGGGCGCGTCGGCGTGCTGGGGACCGCTGGCCCCCGAGATGGACGTGCCCGAAGTGCTGTTGCGATTCGGCGTGCGCGACCATGACCGCGGCAAGATCGAGGCGTTCTCGAAGATGCTGCCGGCGGTGATCCTGTCCGGCCCTCCGGGCGTGGCGGTGACCGGCGGCCGCCCGCAGGCACAGGAAGTCGTGGCGTACTGGCCGGCACTTCTGGCGCGAAATCTGGTGCGACCCACGCTCATCACGGCCGCGGGCGAGCGCGAGCTGGACTGGCCGACGCCGCTCGAGGACATGGGCGCGCCGGTACAGCTGGCTGCCGTGGACTGGCCGGATGCCAGGGGCAGCGCGGGTCACGTCACGGTGGCGCTGTCCGAACTCGCGCACGCGCGCAGCGGCGACAAGGGCGATATGGCGAACATCGGCGTCATCGCACGCTCGCCCGAGGTGTATCCGTGGCTCGTCGCGACACTGACGGCCAAGCTCGTGAAGCAGTACTTTACGGGCATCTGCCACGGCGAAGTCACGCGCCATGAAGTGCCCAACCTGTCGGCGTTGAACTTCCTGCTCGCTGAATCGTTGGGCGGCGGCGGCACGGTGAGCCTGCGCCTGGACGCGCAGGGCAAGACCATGTCGCATGCGTTGCTCGCCATGGAAGTCACCGTGCCGCGCGCACTGTTGGAAGCAGCGCAGCGCGGCGACGATGCCTATCGCGCGGAGCACGGACTGCCCGCCAAGTCGCGGATGATCCTGCATGCAACGAGAGCCGAGGTGATCTCGAAACGCGCAAGCGTCACGCCCACTCCCGTCACCGAGCAGGGGCCAGGCAGGGCGAAGCCGGGCGCGAGACCGAAGCGTGCAGTTGCGGAGAAGCCTGAGACCGCGGCGAAGGCCAAGCGGGTCGCCAGGGCGAAGGCTCGGCCAAAGCCAAAGCCTGTGGCGAGGCCGAAGCCAAAGCCAGTCGCGAGGCCAAAGCCAAAGCCAGTCGCCAAGGCGAAGCCCGGGCGTGCCCCGAAGCGCAAGCCGGTCTCCAAGCCCGCGAAGGGTCGTGGCAAGCAGGCCCGCGAGCGCTAGCCAAGGCCCGCCGAAACGCGGAGCCATAGCCCGCAAGGCGTTCCAGAAGAACGCCTTGTGGGTTTCGGGCCTGCGGGAGTGGGGCCGGATCGCGGGTTTCCCCGGCAAAGTCTCGCCAGCAGCTTGGAGTTAGCCACGTAAGTCGTTGTCCCACAATGGACCGCAGATCTCACGCAACTCTCGCAACCTTTGGATGCCACTTGCTCGTATACGGCATAGCTTTCAGAATGATATCATTTTGAAAGCCGAGATGGATTGGCGACTGGCACTGGCGGGCCGCGACGGCCCCGGAACGAGGACTCCTCCCATGTAGGCCGCACGAGTCGAGCGCACGGCGATGGCACCACCCCACCCGGCTCCGTGCCGAGTCGCCCCGCGCGACACCACTCTCTTCGAGTCAACCACCAACGCTCGCACTCCTGTCCTGGAGGTCACGCCATGATCCGCGAAACCGCCGCCAACGCCCGCCCGGGCATGCTCATGCTGGTCCTGCTGCCCCTGTCGCTCATCCTCGACGTCGCCTGGCTCGTGAACTCGGTGCACCACGATCAGGCGCTGTTCGCGATCGCGGCCGGCCTCGGCATCGCCGTGCTGTCGATCATGCTCGGCGGCTTCTTCGTGGTCGAACCCAACCAGTCCGTGGTGCTCATGCTGTTCGGCAACTACAAAGGCAGCGAGCGCCGGCCCGGGCTGTGGTGGGCGAACCCGTTCATGACGAAGAAGAGAGTCACGCTGCGCGTGCGCAACTTCGAGTGCAACAAGCTCAAGGTCAACGACCACGACGGCAACCCGATCGAGATCGGTGCCGTGGTGGTGTGGCGCGTCGTGGATTCGGCCGAGGCCATCTTCCAGGTCGACAACTACGACAATTTCCTGCACGTCCAGAGCGAGGCGGCGTTGCGCAACCTGGCGGTGAGCCATCCGTACGACGCGCACAACGACGGCCAGATGTCGCTGCGCGGCAATATCCTCGAAGTCGCGGACCAGCTGAAGGCCGAGATCCAGGCGCGCTTGGAGAAGGCAGGCATCGAGATTCTGGAGTCGCGCATCAGCCACTTGGCGTACGCCCCCGAGATCGCCAACGCCATGCTGCGTCGTCAGCAGGCGAGTGCGGTGATCGCGGCGCGCTCGAAGATCGTGGAAGGTGCGGTGAGCATGGTCGAGATGGCGCTGGCCGAACTGTCGAAGCGTTCGATCGTGCAGCTCGATGAAGAGCGCAAGGCCGCGATGGTCAGCAACCTGCTGGTGGTGCTGTGCAGCGAACACGAGACGCAGCCCATCATCAATACCGGCTCGCTCTACCAGTGACGGAGTGACACGAACATGGCGGAGCGCAAAGCCTTCCTGCTGCGGGTCGACCCGGCGCTGCTGGATTCATTGCAGCGCTGGGCGGCCGACGACCTGCGCAGCCTGAACGGGCAGATCGAGTTCGTCCTGCGGCGCGCGGTCCAGCGTGAGGGCCGGACCCCGGGCGGCAGCAACGCCGCCCGGGTGGACGAGGGTTCGGGCGCACCGGGCATCGGTGCCCGTCCAGCGCGGCCCGAGCCGGGCGATGCTGACGCCAAGATGCCACCGCGCCAAGCCACCGAACCTCGCGGCGAATCTGATGCCGGGAAGGAGTCCGGAGCGTGAGGCATCGCCCGCGTGTGGTGGTGCATGCCCAGTCGGTCGCGGAGCCAGGCAAGCCGCGCCGGGTCGAGGTGGCGGGCGAGTCGTACGAACTGCTGCCGTTCTCACCTGGATGGCGTGGATCGATCGGCGGCAGCACTCCGCCTGAGGCCGCACTTCAGGCCCCGTCGCGCGGACCGGCCTACCGATTCCGGAAGCGGTCCTTCACCTGCGACCAACTCGACGGCTTCGTGAGTCCCGCGCCGCAGTTGGCCGTGCCGCCCTGCCATGTGGCGAGGTTGCCGGGTGTGTTGCCGGAGCCGGGCAGGCCGATCGTGAGCTCACTGTTGCGCGACCGCGTGACGTGCGTGTCCGGGTCCGGCTCCGAATACTGCGCAATCACCATGCGGTCGAATGTGACGCACACGGGAATCTCGCAGCCCGCGCAGGCGCCAGCGCCACTCGTGCGCTGGTGGTTGATCACCAACTTGAATGCGGCATAGGTGCGTCCCGCCGACAGCCCGTGCTTGGCGTTCTGCGGCACCGCGATGCCCGCGATCAGGTCGACACCGTTCGTGCCGTTCTGCTTGTAGCGCGCGATGCCACCGATGCCCTGTCCTTCCCACGGGTCATCGCATTCCAGCTGGTCGCTGACGTCCACCTGCAGCGCGAGCGACGTCGGGCGGCAGTTCGAGCGCTCGACCATCTGCCACCATGCCGGGATCTTGCCGTCCGCGGTGACGACTCGCATGTACGCCTCGATGCCGGTCATCTCGGTGATGCCGCCTGGCGGCGAGAACGAGGCCACGAGCAATTCGCTGCCCGTGCTGCGGTCGCACGCGAAACTGCGGTTCGCGGTGCCCTCGCACGAACCCCAGCGCAGCCCCAACCCGACCGCGTGCGCGCACGGCGCGCAGGCGAGCAGGGCGATGATCACGGTGGCGGCGGAGCGCTTCATGCGGGAGGTCTCCTCGGGGACGCGTTCATGCCGACCCGGGGTGCTTCGGGGCACGAAACGAGCGTGCCTCGCTGGCTCCTCGGGGAGCCCAACGAGGCACTCAAGTGTGACGTGGTGCGCGGACCGGCGCAAGCCTGACCTGCACGATTCCGGGGCTGGCCAGCGCCGACGCCCCCCGAGAAGCGTCAGCGATACAACTTCTTGACGGCTCCCCACGTCGTGGTGCGAGTCGGGACCGCGCCTTCGATGGTGAGCGTCAGGTCATCGAAATACACCGGAACCTCGCCCGTGGATGCACTGAAGTTGTAAGCCCCGACCCAACCGCCCAGGATCGGCGTCGAGACATCCACGACCGGCGTGACGGTGAGCTCCACCCCATCGAAGAAACAGCGGAACTGGTTCGCGTTCGCGCTGACCTTCATGTGGTGCCAGCTGTTGGCGGTGGGCACACCGGCCGGCAGCGTGTTCAGCGTCCAGCTGGCCAGATCCGGCAGCGGCGCCCCCGCGACGAACTTGCGAAACCGCGCCTGGAAGAGCCCTGGGTTGATGACGAACTGGTAGAAAGTCTGGAAGCCGTTGGTCGGGTCTGCGCGCAGGATCAGCCCGCGCCGCGTGTTGCCGGCGCCAGTGAAGAACCACCCCTCCCATGTGTAGTCCGAGAACCCCGACGGATCGGTGGCCGTCACGGCGATGCCGCCGAGCCCGATGTCGTTGTTCCGCAGCACGGCGACCGTGTTGTCGCCCGACGGCGTATTGATCGCCGGATCGCCCGGCACCAGCGTCAGCGGCACGAAGATGCGCCCGACGCCAAAGCCAGGTGACCACGTCTGCTCGAGCGCTCCGCCGGGAACACGTTCCTGCTTCACCACCACCGCGCCCGCCACCGGCGCCAGCACGGCCAGCAGCGCCGCCGTGATCATCACCCTCTTCGCCAGGAACATCGGAGCCTCCTCGTCAGTTTGCAACAGTTGCGGCGTTGCAGCCGCGTGAGTTCGATTCAGTGAGCCATCACGAAACGCGCAGCCGGGGCATCGCCATCGCCCGCGACACGCGCGAAGTACACGCCCGCGGGTGCCATGCGACCGGCATCGTCGCGCCCCTGCCATTCCGCGAATCGATCGCCGCGCGCCAGCACCAGCGTGGCCAAGCGGCGGCCGGTCAGGTCCAGCACTTCCACGAGCCGCGTGCGCTCGGCGGGCGCGGCCTCGATGCGCACGCGGACGTGCGCGAGCACGGGATTGGGCGCGACACGCAGCGCCGAGGGGACATGCGCGACCGGCGCCACGGGTGCGTCCAGCAGGCTCTGCGCCAGCGGGGCGGCCAGGTACGCGATACGGCGCTCCAGATTCCCGGGCGTGGTGCCGCGGTCGCCGATGATCGCGCAGCCGGCCTGGTTGGTGGCCGATGCGAGGAACACGAGATGCGCCTTGCCTCCGGGATTGCGCGTCGAGAGCGAGAAGAAGCGCTCGTCCGTGCTGGGCGTGTTCGTGAGGTTCTGTGGGGCCGCGAATGCGCCGCCGCGCTCCACACTGCAGGCGATGTCACCGAAACCGATGCCCGTGACCACGCCGGGCAATCCGGCATTGGCGGTGGGATCGACCTGCGAATCGGTGAAACGCAGGAACGCCACGTACGTCTCGGTGCCGTCGGCGCTGAAGCCGACCTGCGGCCAGTCCACGGACAGCGTGTTGAAGCCGGGCAGCGGACCGGCCAGACCATTGTCGACGTCGTCGAAGTGGTCGGCGACACCGGCCGGGACCTGGTACACCGTCTCGAGCCCGCGCGCCGGACTCCAGCGCCGGATGCGGCTGTGATAGTCGAAGTAGGAGATGGTCGCGCCGGTCTTGCGCGCCTGCCACTCGCTCCACACCACGTTCGGCGTGGTGTCGTTGTAGGCCAAGTGACAGTGCACGTAGGGCCGGTACTCCAGCGAGGTCGAATCGGTCTTGACGATGCCCGCGTCGGAGTAGCTGGTGAGGTTGCGCGTGGTCACCGTTCCGGGCGCGAACGTGCCGTTGCTCGACTCGATCAAGTAGACGTTGCCACCCAGGTCGCCCACGGCCACCCCGACGCGGCCGTTCGCCGACGCGGCGAGACTCGGGAAGGCGGGCAACCCGTCCCGGAACAGCGACAGCGGTGCGAACGCCGTCCAGCTGCCCATCTGCCAGTTGAAGCAACTGTAAAACGTGCCGGGGGCTGCGATGTACGACACTCGCAGATCGGTGGTCTCGTCATACTGACCACCGCGGGGGATTTCCCCCAGCACGCTGAATGAGCCATTGGGATTGGCCGCGACCTGTGGGAACAGCAGGCTCGGGCTGACGATGGGCGTGAGATAGCCGCGGAACAGGTTCGAGCCGGGGGCATCTTCAAGGTGGAAGTAGCCGCGCAGGTCGCAGCCGTCTTCGTTCAGGTGCTGCGCGATGGCGACGCGTCCGCCGGGCGCCAGCGCCAAGCCGCCGAATCCGCCAGCAAGCTCACGGATGCAGCAGATGGG
Source organism: bacterium (assembly GCA_031360075.1). Taxonomy (GTDB): domain Bacteria; phylum Eisenbacteria; class RBG-16-71-46; order RBG-16-71-46; family RBG-16-71-46; genus JAIOPA01. The sequence continues at coordinate 26,455 of JANMAX010000095.1, forward strand.
CAGTCGCGGATCGCTGACCTTGCCGAGGTTCGACCACACGCCGTTCGCGTCGCGCACCGCGTAGCCCATGCCGCGGTTCGGGTGCGGCTGAGGTGCCGCAAGGTTC